>JBJOGU010000092.1:0-18833 GCA_046048075.1 Pseudomonadota bacterium | reverse complement strand
CGACAGCGACTCCAGGCCATTGGGATTGAATTGGAGTCGGAACAGGCCCTTAACGATGCATTTGCTCGATTCAAGGTGCTGGCAGATAAAAAGACCGAGATTTTTGATGAGGACCTTCAGGCGCTGGTCTCCGGTGAGCCGGAGGCCGAAATGGATCGCTTCAGGCTTGTCGATCTTGCCCAATCGTCGGAGATGGGAGAAAAACCCGTCTCCAAGGTGGTTTTCTCTGTTCAGGGTCGGGAGGTCACCTCCGAGGCCCAGGGCAATGGTCCCGTTGACGCGACCGTTCGAGCGATTGAGCAAGAGGTCAAGAGTGGCGCGGAGTTGCTTCTTTTCTCTGTCAACGCGATCACCACCGGGACAGAGTCACAGGGGGAAGTGACCATGCGACTCTCAAAAGAGGGGCGGGTGGTCAATGGGGTCGGGGCCGACCCCGACATTGTGGTGGCATCCGCCAAGGCCTATCTGAATGCCTTGAATCGGCTGTCGACCCAGCCAAGGGTTAACCCGCAACAGCCTTAAATCTGTTAGACTTGCGACTTCGCACGACCCGCTCGGCAGGCGGAGTCGCAAGTTCAATCCGTTCCTTCAAAGGATTTTTGCCATGACCGTTGCCCACTTGTCGAAGTCCGACATCGTTTCCCAATTTCAGCGCTCGCAAGGAGACACGGGTTCGCCCGAGGTCCAGGTGGCTCTGCTGACTGCTCGAATCAACGAGCTCACTGCGCACTTCAAGCTGCATGCCAAAGACCATCATTCGCGCCGCGGCCTACTCAAAATGGTGAGTCGTCGTCGAAAGCTCCTTGATTATCTAAAGAACACCGACTTGCCTGCTTACAGAACGCTGATTGAGCGTCTTGGGCTGCGCAAGTAAGCATGACGGGCCAATTCTTGCAAAACCGGCGAGATTGGCCCTTTTCTTTTGGAGGATGCACCTCCCCAATGAATGCCCCGCGAGGCGAGAATTTCTTGCCCGCACCACCTAAGGAGTAACAGTGTTCAACATTGCCAAAGAGTCTTTTAAGTACGGTTCCAACACAGTCACTCTGGAGACGGGTGAAGTCGCCCGTCAGGCCTCGGGTGCCGTGATGGTCAACATGGACGACACCGTTGTGTTGGCCACGGTGGTCGCAGCGAAGTCAGCCAAGGCCGGACAAGACTTCTTTCCCCTCACAGTCGATTACATGGAGAAGACCTACGCGGCCGGGAAAATTCCCGGCGGGTTCTTCAAACGCGAAGGTCGTCCCAGCGAAAAAGAGACGCTCACAAGCAGGCTCATCGACCGACCCATTCGGCCGCTCTTCCCAGAAGGCTTCTACAACGAGGTTCAGGTCGTCTGTACCGTCGTGTCGTTGAACCCCGAGGTCGATCCCGACATTCCCGCCATGATTGGTGCCTCGGCCGCCCTCGCTATCTCAGGGGTGCCCTTCAGCGGCCCCATCGGAGCGGCCCGCGTTGGCTACATCAATGGAGCGTATGTCCTCAACCCCAGCGCCACGGAGTTGAAGTCCTCTCGCCTCGATCTGGTGGTGGCAGGGACCGAATCGGCGGTGCTCATGGTCGAGTCAGAGGCCGATCAACTCCCCGAGGATGTCATGCTGGGTGCAGTGGTCTATGGCCACGATCAAATGCGCCAGGCGATTGACGCCATTCATCGATTGGTAGAAAAGGCAGGCAAGCCCGAGTGGGATTGGAAGCCCGCGGCCCAAAACGAGGCGCTGGTCTCCCGCATCAAGGCCATTGCAGAGTCCGACCTGCAAGCCGCCTACCTGCTTCGTAACAAGCAAGAGCGTTCGCAGAAGCTCAAGGAGATTTACGCCAGGGTCGAAGAGACGCTGGCCACCGAGGGCCTGGCCCCCGAAGGCAATATTGTCAACGACACCCTCTTTGCACTCGAGGCTGCAACAGTGCGCGGTCAAATCCTTTCGGGGCAACCCCGCATCGATGGCCGAGATACTCGCACCGTTCGCCCGATTGAGATTCGCACCGGCGTCTTGCCGCGCACCCATGGTTCGGCGCTCTTTACGCGCGGCGAGACCCAGGCACTCGTGGTGGCCACGCTGGGAACCAATCGCGATGAGCAGATCATCGATGCCCTTGGCGGTGAGTACCGCGACCGCTTCATGCTTCACTACAACATGCCCCCATATGCCACCGGTGAAACCGGTCGCGTTGGAACGCCCAAGCGCCGAGAGATTGGCCATGGTCGCCTGGCCAAGCGCGCACTTGTCGCTGTCCTTCCCAGCCCCGAGGATTTTGCCTACTCCATGCGGGTGGTGAGTGAAATCACAGAGTCCAATGGATCTTCATCCATGGCCTCGGTCTGTGGCGGTTGTCTCTCCCTTATGGATGCGGGTGTTCCGTTGAAGGCCCATGTGGCGGGCATTGCCATGGGTCTGATCAAGGAGGGCGCCCGATTCGCTGTTTTGACTGACATCCTCGGTGACGAGGACCACCTTGGAGACATGGATTTCAAAGTGGCCGGATCCGAGATTGGTGTCACCGCCTTGCAGATGGACATCAAGATTCAGGGGATAACCAAGGAAATCATGCAGGTGGCCCTGGCCCAAGCGCTCGAGGCACGTCTGCATATTCTTGGGAAAATGAAGGCTGCCATGGGCTCGGCGCGCACTGAGCTCTCCGAGTTCGCGCCGCGCCTCTACACCATGAAGATCAATCCTGAGCGAATCCGCGATGTGATCGGAAAGGGTGGGGCGACCATTCGTGCCATCACCGAAGAGACCGGCACCACCATCGACATCCAGGAGGACGGCTCTATCACCATTGCAGCCACCACGGGCGATGCCGCACGGCATGCGATGAAGCGCATTGAGGAGCTTACAGCCGAGGTTGAGGTTGGGCGTGTCTACGATGGCACCGTTCTGCGTCTGTTGGAGTTCGGCGCAATCGTCTCGGTCCTGCCAGGCAAAGACGGCCTTCTCCATATTTCCCAGATTGCCAATGAGCGGGTCAACCAGGTCTCCGACTACCTTAAGGAAGGTCAGTCGGTCCGCGTCAAGGTGATTGAGGCCGATGAGAAGGGGCGTCTGCGCCTTTCAATGAAGGTCTTGCTGGAGGCCCAGGATTCCTCGGGAGAGTCTCCCGCAGCCGGAAACTAATCAACGCGAGACCACGGACGGGCCATCCCAGATGCGCACACCTCTCGTGATCGGCAATTGGAAGATGAATGGTGACATGGTCTCCAACGAGAAGTGCCTGTCGGACCTCCTCGAGAGGGTCGGACCTGTTCTCGAGACCGGTGGGACCGAAATGGGAATCGCAGCGCCTGCGCCCTATTTATTCCAGGTGGCCGTGCGCTTAAAGGGCAGAGCTGCCTGTGTCTGGGGCTCTCAGGACGTTTCCGATGAGAGCTCCGGTGCATTCACGGGGGAGGTCTCGGCATCCATGCTCAGAGACTTCGAATGCGGTTTCAGCCTTGTCGGCCATTCGGAGCGTCGCGCCCGCCATACGGAGACCGACGCGGTGGTGTCACGCAAAATTCAGCGGCTCATCGAGGCGGGGCTCATTCCGGTTCTCTGCGTCGGCGAGTCTCTGGAGGATCGACAGGCGGGGCGTGCCGAGTCGGTGGTGTGCGAGCAACTCAGGGGTGCTTTGGTCTTGCTTGGCGAGGATTCAACCCTGCCGATCGTCCTCGCCTACGAGCCTGTTTGGGCCATCGGCACAGGCAAACAGGCCTCACCCAGCGATGCACAGCAGATGCATGCAGCACTTCGCGAGATCCTGTCGCATCGATCGGACGCTTTGGCGTCGGAGACGCGCATCATCTACGGTGGAAGTCTCACAGCGTCCAATGCGGCAGCTTTGTTTGAGCAGCCCGATATCGATGGTGGCTTGGTGGGTGGCGCCTCACTCGACCCCGTCTCTTTTGCGAGCATTGTCTCGCTTTCGCAGCTCTCATCGGTCTCTGCTGCCTCTACTTCTACATCCATATCCCATTAATCCCTATAGAACGGTTCGTCATGTCTTGGCTCTCCGGTTTACTCAATGTTCTACAAGTGGTCTCGGCCCTGGGCATTATTGTTTTGGTATTGCTCCAGCAGGGCAAGGGTGCCGATATGGGCGCGGCATTCGGTTCGGGTTCGTCCGGGTCGGTCTTCGGCGCGAGTGGCTCCGCCAACTTTCTCTCGCGCACCACAGCCATCCTTGCGGTGGTCTTCTTTACTTCGACGCTCGGACTAAGCTTCCTCGCAAACAAGGTCAATGAGCGGCCGTCCCCTGGTGGCGGTATCATGGAGAGTATTCCAGCGTCCACAGTTCCTGCACCGCAGGGGGAGGCAGTGGGTTCCGTGCCTGCGCCGTCGACGCTGCCTGCGGGTGGGGTGCCTGCAAAGCAATGAAATAAATCAACCATAAGTTGTTGATGTTGTTGATGTTGGTCAATGCAGTTCGTAATGCCGACGTGGTGGAATTGGTAGACACGCTATCTTGAGGGGGTAGTGGCGAAAGCTGTGCGAGTTCGAGTCTCGCCGTCGGCACCACAACTAGCTGGCATCGGTCTTACAAGGGGGATTTATGGATCTGGAGCAGTACCTGCCTGTGCTGCTATTTATTTTGGTGGGCGCGGCCGTTGGAGTTGGCCCCATGCTCATTGGAAAGCTACTGGGTCCGAGTCGCCCCAATTCCGAAAAGCTCTCCCCCTATGAATGCGGATTCGAGGCGTTTGAAGATGCTCGAATGCAGTTTGATATCCGCTATTACCTCGTTGCAATCCTCTTTATTCTTTTCGACCTAGAGATCGCCTTCCTTTTTCCTTGGGCCGTGAGCCTCAATGAGATCGGGTTCTTTGGGTTTATGTCCATGATGGTCTTTCTTGGAATTTTGGTGCTGGGCTTCATCTATGAATGGATGAAGGGCGCCCTCGACTGGGAATAGGGCGATGGCGATAGACGGCATCCTCAAGCAAGGATTCATTACCACGACGGCCGATGAGGTTCTTAATTGGACCCGAACGGGATCGCTATGGCCCATGACATTCGGATTGGCTTGTTGTGCCGTTGAGATGATGCACGCGGGTGCCTCTCGCTATGACCTCGACCGCTTCGGCGTCGTGTTTCGTCCCAGTCCAAGACAGTCCGATCTCATGATTGTTGCCGGCACACTCTGCAACAAGATGGCCCCCGCACTTCGGAAGGTCTACGACCAGATGCCGGAGCCTCGCTGGGTCCTCTCCATGGGTTCCTGCGCAAATGGTGGTGGTTATTACCACTATTCGTACTCTGTCGTTCGGGGCTGCGACCGCATCGTTCCTGTCGACGTCTATGTGCCCGGCTGCCCACCCACTGCCGAAGCGCTTCTCTACGGAATCATTCAGTTGCAGCAGAAGATTAAACGCACACACACAATCGCCCGGGACTAGCAATGGCCGAGAACATCGCCGCTTCATCGGATTCATCGCCCATTGCGCCGGAGGCTGTCGTCACCCCACTTTCGTCGCTGAAGGTGGCGCTTGAGGCGGCCCTATCGGGAATGTCCTGCCAGGTGGTTGAGGCGCTCAATGAGCTTACTGTGACGGTCGCTGCCACCCTCTACAAAGATGTTGCTCAGCGACTCCGCGATACCCGAGGACTTGAGTTCGACACCCTCATCGATCTCTGTGGAATGGATTATCAGTCCTATAAGGACCTTCCACGATCAGGGCCGCGCTTCGCGGTGGTCTGTCATCTTCTGTCGGTGACCCAAAACCATCGGTTGCGGCTCAGAGTGTTCTGCGCCACCGATGATTTTCCCAGTGTAGAGAGCCTCACCGATGTCTGGCCAGCCGCGAACTGGTACGAGCGTGAGGCATTTGACCTCTTCGGAATCATGTTCGAGGGCCACAATGACCTTCGCAGAATCCTAACCGACTACGGATTTATCGGGCACCCTTTCCGCAAGGATTTCCCAGTCTCAGGCCATGTTGAGATGCGTTACGACCCGGAGCAGCGACGCGTGATTTACCAGCCGGTCACCATCGACCCAAGGGAGATCACGCCCCGAGTGGTCCGAGAGGACAACTATGGCCGAGCTTAAGAACTACACCCTCAACTTCGGCCCCCAACATCCTGCCGCCCACGGCGTGCTTCGGCTTGTGCTGGAACTCGACGGCGAGGTGGTTCAACGGGCAGACCCTCACATTGGCTTGCTGCATCGAGGGACCGAGAAGCTCGCGGAGTCAAAGACATTCCTTCAGTCGGTTCCCTACATGGACCGACTCGATTACGTCTCGATGATGTGCAACGAGCATGCCTATGTCATGGCCATCGAGAAACTCCTTGGTGTGGAGCCACCGGAGCGTGCCCAGTACATCCGTGTGATGTTCGATGAGATAACTCGCATCCTTAATCATTTGCTGTGGATCGGCGCCCACGGACTCGATGTAGGTGCTATGGCCGTCTTTCTCTATGCATTCAGGGAGCGGGAAGACCTCATGGATTGCTATGAGGCCGTTTCGGGTGCCCGTATGCATGCGGCCTACTATCGGCCCGGTGGCGTCTATCGTGACCTACCCGACAGAATGCCCCAGTACGAAGAGAACCGCCTTCGCAGCAAGTCGCAGGTCCGGCGTCTAAACGAAAACCGCGAGGGCAGTCTTCTCGATTTCATCGATGATTTCACCGAGCGTTTCCCCTCTTGTGTGGACGAGTACGAGACGTTGCTGACCGATAACCGCATTTGGAAGCAACGCTTGGTTGGTATCGGAGTGGTAACTCCCGAACGCGCCAAGGCACTTGGTTTTACGGGGCCAATGCTTCGCGGCTCGGGCATTGCGTGGGATCTTCGCAAGACCCAGCCCTATGAGGTCTACAGCAAGCTGGAGTTCGACATTCCAATTGGGCGAGAGGGCGACAGTTACGACCGCTACCTTGTGCGTGTTGCAGAGATGCGAGAGAGCAATCGAATCATTCAACAGTGCGTCCGTTGGCTTCGCGCAAATCCGGGCCCTGTGATGTCCGACAATCACAAGGTGGCGCCGCCCAGTCGCACCCAGATGAAGTCCAATATGGAAGAGCTCATTCACCATTTCAAGCTTTTCACCGAGGGCTTCCACGTTCCGGAGGGCGAGTGTTATGCGGCCGTGGAGCATCCAAAAGGAGAATTCGGTATTTACCTGGTCTCCGATGGGGCCAATATGCCTTACCGCCTGAAGATTAGAGCGCCTGGCTTCGCACATCTGCAGGCCCTCGACGAGATGGCGCGCGGACACATGATTGCCGATGTCGTGACGATTATCGGAACCCAAGACATCGTTTTTGGGGAGATCGATCGATGACAGTTCAGCTCCAGATCAGTGAGAGTCCTATTAAGCGTCTCTCCCCCGAGGCCTATCAGAAGATCGATCGTGAGCTCGCAAAGTACCCCCCCGATCAGAAGCAGTCGGCAGTCATGTCTGCACTACGTATTGCCCAAGTTGAGCATGGCCTTGTCACCCCGGAACTCGAGGAAGAGATTGCCGAGTATCTGGGTATGGCTCCTATGGCAGTCCACGAGGTGTCAACTTTTTACAATATGTACAACCTTCGCCCGTTGGGGCGCTTCAAGCTAACCGTCTGCACCAACCTGCCGTGCGCCTTGCGGTCATCCAATCAGGCAGCGGAATACCTCAAGCATCAGTTGGGAATTGGTTTTGGGGAGACGACCACCGATGGTCTCTTCACGCTTCAGGAGGGCGAGTGCTTTGGAGCCTGCGGCGATGCACCGGTGATGCTGGTGAATAACCACCGCATGTGCAGTTGGTTGTCCAATGAACGGATCGATGCTTTGTTGTCTGAGTTGCGGGAACAAGCGAACAAGGGAGAGGCATAAATGGGTGCACCCGACATTCCTCTGATTGATACCTGCTTTCACGGCCGGCACCTTCAACCACAGATATTGGCCGATCTGGCCCCCGATGCCTGGGATTTGAAGTCGTATGAGTCACGCGGGGGTTACAAGGCGCTCAAGAAGATTCTCGGTCTCGATGGTGGCCCAGGGATGACCCAAGAGGAGGTTATTGCTGAGGTCAAGGCCTCGGGGCTTCGGGGCCGCGGTGGTGCAGGTTTCCCCACCGGTCTGAAGTGGAGTTTCATGCCAGCCAAACTCCCTGTGCAGAAGTACCTCGTCTGCAACTCTGACGAGGGTGAGCCCGGCACCTTCAAGGACCGGGACATCATTCGATACAACCCTCATATTCTGATCGAGGGCATGACCATCGCAGCTTATGCCATGGGCATTACTGTCGGTTACAACTATATCCACGGTGAAATCTGGCAGGCATACGAGCGTTTCGAGGAAGCCCTGGAGGAGGCCAGGGCGGCCGGTTACCTGGGCCAGAAGATTCTAAAAAGCAATTTCAGTTTTGAGCTCTATGCCCACCATGGGTATGGCGCCTACATTTGTGGGGAAGAGACCGCTCTGCTCGAGTCGCTCGAGGGCAAGAAGGGCCAGCCAAGGTTTAAGCCACCCTTTCCCGCCAGTTATGGCCTCTATGGGAAGCCAACCACGATCAATAACACCGAGACCTTTTCTGCTGTCCCATGGATTGTTCGCAACGGTGGCCAAGCCTATCTGGAGGTGGGCCGTCCCAATAACGGCGGGACCAAGATTTTCTCCGTATCGGGTGATGTTGAGCGCCCAGGAAATTATGAGATTCCACTTGGAACCTCGTTTGCAAAGCTTCTTGAGTTGGCGGGCGGCATGCGCGAGGGACGCAAGCTCAAGGCCGTGATCCCAGGGGGTTCATCGATGCCCGTCCTTCCGGCCGACGTCATGATGGCCACCGATATGGACTACGACTCCATCTCAAAGGCAGGATCTATGCTTGGGTCGGGTGCTGTGATCGTCATGAATGAGACAAGGTGCATGGTTCGCTCCCTGCTGCGCCTCTCGTACTTCTATCACGAAGAGTCGTGTGGGCAGTGCACGCCATGCCGCGAGGGGACCGGATGGCTCTGGCGCATGGTCAAGCGCATCGAAGAGGGGAAGGGCACCTCAGACGACCTTGAGCAGCTCAATCGAATCGCTGACAACATTCAGGGCCGCACCATTTGTGCCTTGGGCGATGCAGCGGCAATGCCGGTGCGTGCTTTCATCAAGCATTTCCGTCAAGAGTTTGAGCACCATATTACGCATGGCCGTTGCATGGTCCCTGACTACCTCTAGAGATAAGCATGAGCATGATTGAACTCGAGATCGACGGCCAGAAGATAGAGGTTCCCGCTGGAAGCATGGTCATGGATGCGGCCACGAAGTTGGGCCTCTATGTGCCGCACTTCTGTTACCACAAGAAGCTGTCCATCGCTGCCAATTGCAGAATGTGTCTCGTTGAGGTGGAGAAGGCGCCCAAGGCGCTGCCTGCCTGCGCGACGCCTGTTACCGCCGGAATGAAGGTTTTTACTGCCAGTGACAAGGCCCGTCAGGCGCAGAAGAGTGTGATGGAGTTTTTGCTCATTAATCATCCCCTTGACTGTCCCATTTGCGACCAAGGCGGCGAGTGTCAGTTACAGGATCTCGCAGTTGGTTATGGGCCTGCCTCGTCTCGATTCAGTGAGGCCAAGCGAGTGGTGTTTCACAAGCCAATGGGTCCGCTCATATCGGCCCAAGAAATGTCTCGGTGCATTCACTGCACCCGATGCGTTCGTTTTGGTCAAGAGATTGCAGGCCTCATGGAGTTGGGGATGGCCGGGCGGGGCGAGCACTCAGAGATCATGAGTTTCGTCGGTCAGGCCGTGGAGCATGAGCTCTCTGGCAACATGATCGATGTCTGCCCAGTCGGTGCTCTCACCAGCAAGCCCTTTCGCTATCAGGCCCGAACATGGGAGTTGGCGCGGCGCAGATCTGTTAGCCCCCATGATTCGGTCGGAGCGAACGTTACCCTTCAGGTGAAGTCTGGTCGAGTCCTACGCGTGGTCCCCTTCGAGAACGAATCCGTCAATGAGTGCTGGATATCGGACCGAGACCGCTTTGCATACGAGGGGCTCTCATCGGCCGATCGCCTGCGCGTACCCATGCTACGCAACCCCGACGGAAGTTGGCGAGAGGTTGAGTGGGGCGAGGCCCTATCCGAAGCCGCTCGAGTCCTCAAGAGTGCATCAGGTCGGGGGGCAAATCGCATTCGTTCCCTGGCGTCTCCCATCTCCACCCTGGAAGAGCTCGCGCTGTTGTCTCGACTCACTCGAGGCATGCAGAGCGATGCGGTTGATTGTCGTCCTCACCTATCTGAGTCTGGCTTTGATGCCCGAGTGAGCGGTGTTCCCACACTCGGACGTTCACTCGAGTCCTTCAGTTCGATCGAGCGCTTGTTTTTGGTTGGCGCGTCGCTCCGATCCGAGTCGCCGCTTTTGGCCCAACGCATTCGGCAGGCCACCAAGCGGGGTGCAGAGGTTCATCGCCTGCACGCCTATGCCGAGCCCCTACTTATGCCGGCCAAGGGAACACTCGTTGCCGCGCCCTCCCATTGGTTGGCAGAGTTGAAGGCCATGGTTGCGATCGCCCGTTCGGGCGACTTTGCCAATAAGACTGGTGCGGATGCGGAGAGAGCCCGCATCATCGCTTCACTTGCCTCAGCGCCCTCTGGGAGTGAGAGAGCCCATATCCTGGCCGGCGCTGCGGTGCTCTCGCATCCCAATGCATCGCTGATCCTCGCCGAGCTCAAGTCGCTGGCAGACCTTCTTGGTATTGGTTTTGGTGTTATTCCCATCGGTGCAAACGGTGCGGGCGGACCACTCGCGGGCGCCATTCCTCAGCTCGGTGGGCCCAATGCCCATGACTTCTTTCTAGATGGCGCGGCGGCATTCGTGATGCTCCACCTCGAGCCGGCCTTGGATCTCTCCAATGCGCCACGAGCCGTCTCGGCTCTGAGGGTCGCCCAGACAGGTCTGGGCGTTATTGCATTAACCTCATTCCGTTCCGCAGTCGAGTCGGTTGCCAGCATCATGCTACCGGTCGCGCCCTTCAGCGAGACCTCCGGCACGTTTGTCAATGCAGAAGGCCGTCTTCAGTCATTTCAGGGGGCGGTCCCACCGCTGGGGCAGAGCCGACCGGCGTGGAAAGTCCTGAGGGTTCTCGGAAATCTCTTGGATCTTTCAGACTTTGAATACGACTCATCTGAGGCTGTGCTAGAGAGCGTGGTCGGCAAGATGGCTTCGGGTCAGTGCATCGACGGTTTGGGGTTGCGCCCCGTCGGGGGGAGCGTGTCACCTGCCTCGCACGATCCCCGTCTCTTTGAGCTTCTCGGCGAATCGCCCATTTATATGGCCGATCCCATCCTTCGCCGATCCGATTGTCTCCTTCAGACCCGTCAGTCTGCGGACCCCGAGGTGGTCCTGCACCCCGATGATCTCGAGGCCATTGGTGGTTCGGTCTCGACCCCCATTGAGCTTCGGTCGGGAGGGAATCGGCTCGTGTTGATGCCTCGTTGTGATGCAACACAGGCCAAGGGTGTGGTTCGTGTTGCCGTGGGGCATCCCACTACTGCCGCCCTGAACAATCGGTTCGGATGGGTGGAGGTCTCTTTGGCCACTGCGAGCATGGCGGCCTAATCGACTCAATGAACGACCTTATTCTCTCCTTTACGCAGTTCGGCGATGGGATTTTTGGCCCCGCTTGGCCTGTCATCTATAGCCTGGTGAAGATTGTGCTGATCGTTCTGCCGCTGCTCGCTGCGGTGGCCTATCTCACCCTTTGGGAACGCAAGCTGATTGGTTGGATGCATGTTCGCCTCGGACCAAACCGCGTGGGACCGATGGGCCTGCTTCAGCCAATTGCAGACGCCCTGAAGCTCATGACCAAGGAAATTATTGTTCCAAGTCAGGCCAACAAGGGGCTCTATATTCTGGCGCCCATCATGACCATCATGCCCGCTCTGGCTGCATGGGCCGTGATGCCGTTCGGCCCAGAGGCGGTTCTTGCCAATATCAATGCGGGTCTGTTGTTGCTTCTAGCAATCACCTCACTCGAGGTGTACGGCGTGATCTTGGCCGGTTGGGCCTCGAACTCAAAGTATGCGTTTCTTGCGGCCATGCGTGCATCGGCGCAAATGGTCTCATACGAACTTGCGATTGGTTTTGCCTTGGTCGTGGTCTTGATGGTTTCGGGGAGTCTCAACCTGATTGACATCGTTCAGGGTCAACAAACAGGGCAATTCGCGGAGATCGGTTTGAATTTCCTCTCTTGGAATTGGTTGCCTTTGTTGCCAATCTTCGTTGTCTACTTTGTCTCAGGTGTGGCGGAAACCAATCGACATCCCTTCGACGTGGTCGAGGGTGAGTCGGAGATTGTTGCCGGACACATGGTGGAGTACTCCGGAATGGCCTTTGCGATCTTTTTCCTGGCCGAGTACGCGAATATGATTCTCATATCCGCCCTGGCCGCCCTCATGTTTTTGGGTGGATGGGATGCACCTGTGGCTGCACTTGATTTCATACCCGGTTGGATCTGGCTGGGGATCAAGACCTTTTTCGTAGTCAGCATGTTCATCTGGCTGCGGGCCTCGTTCCCTCGTTACCGCTACGACCAGATCATGCGTCTTGGCTGGAAGATTTTCATCCCAGTCACGCTGGTCTGGCTTGTCGTGGTGGGCATTTGGATTCAGACCCCCTTCAACATTTGGAGGTAGGAGGGTGACCATATGAACACATCCACCAAACGTAGCCCCTTTTTGCATTTCTTGAAGTCATTTCTTTTGATTGAAATGCTTCAGGGACTCGGGGTGACCCTTCGTAACCTCTTCTCTCGCAAGATCACCATTCAGTACCCCGATGAAAAGACGCCCATGTCCCCCCGATTTCGTGGGCTGCATGCGCTGCGTCGTTATCCGAATGGGGAAGAGCGTTGCATTGCTTGCAAGTTATGCGAAGCGGTATGCCCAGCGAAGGCGATCACCATTGAATCCGAGGTGAGAGAGGATGGCTCGAGGCGGACCACCCGTTACGACATTGATCTCACCAAGTGTATTTTCTGTGGGTTCTGTGAGGAGAGTTGCCCAGTTGATTCCATCGTGGAGACCAATATTCACGAGTACCACGGAGAGAAGCGTGGTGATCTCTATTTCACCAAGGAAATGTTGCTGGCGGTGGGTGATCGATACGAAAAACAAATTGCTCAGGCCCGGGAGTCTGACGCACCCTACCGGTAAGGCTCTATGTTCGATTCGTCTGCGGTTTTCTTTTACCTGTTTGCTGCCATACTCATCTTCGCCTCGATTGGAGTGATCACGGCGAAGAACCCAGTGCATGCGGCGCTCTATCTGGTGCTTTCATTTTTCTCCGCAGCGGCGCTTTGGCTCCTTTTGCAGGCGGAGTTTCTTGCCATCACCTTGGTGCTCGTCTATGTCGGTGCGGTGATGGTCTTGTTTCTCTTCGTTGTAATGATGGTGGATTTCGACCTTGACAGACTTCGTCAAGGCTTTTGGTCGAACCTTCGTGTGGCATTGCCAGTCGGTGCCCTTATTGTTTTCGAAATGGGTGCCATTCTTCTGAGAAGCTTTCAGGTCCCCGAGGCCACTGCACCCAAGGTAACCGACCCAAGCAATACCAAGGCGCTTGGCAAGGTGCTCTATACCCAGTATGTCTATGCATTTGAGATTGCTGCCGTCATTCTCTTGGTAGCCATTGTGGCTGCGATCGCCTTGACGCTTCGTCGTCGGAAGGACAGCAGAAGCCAAAACCCAGGTGAGCAGGTGAAGGTTCGAGCAGAGGATAGGCTGAGAATGGTCTCATTCAAGGAGGGGCGGCCCGAATGATCACACTCGCCCACTACCTGATTCTTGGTGCCATTCTCTTTGCGCTTAGCGTCATTGGCATCTTCATGAATCGCAAGAATCTCATTGTGTTGCTCATGGCGATTGAGCTCATGCTTCTGGCGGTGAATCTCAATTTCATCGCTTTTTCGCATTTCTTGGGAGACCTGGCCGGTCAGGTGTTTGTATTTTTCATCCTTACTGTTGCGGCTGCCGAGTCTGCGATTGGCCTGGCGATCCTGGTGGTTTTGTTTCGAAACCTCAAAACCATTGAGGTTGAGAAGCTCGATGAGTTGAAGGGGTAGGTGCAAGCATGATGTCTATCTATCTTATTGCTGCTTTGGCCCCGCTCGTTGGGTCCATCGGCGCGGGCTTCTTTGGTCGTCAGTTGGGTCGGCGCAATAGCCATCGAGTTGCAATTGCGGGTGTGGCGATATCAATGCTTGCATCGATATTGACCTTGGTCGATGTTCTCTCCGGCAATCTCTTTAACGGCACTGTATACACATGGGCGGTTGTGGGTGGATTGCGCATGGAGATTGGTTTTTTAATCGATAGTCTCTCCGCGATCATGATGGTAGTCGTCACCTCGGTGTCGCTAATGGTGCACATCTACACCATTGGTTATATGGAGGATGACGATGGGTATCAGCGTTTCTTCAGCTACATATCCCTCTTCACCTTCAGCATGATGATGCTCGTGATGAGCAACAACTTCTTGCAGCTCTTCTTTGGATGGGAGGCCGTGGGATTGGTCTCCTACCTGCTCATCGGTTTTTGGTACAAAAAGCCCACAGCAATACACGCGAATATGAAGGCTTTTTTGGTCAATCGCGTTGGAGACTTCGGGTTCATTTTGGGCATTGGCTTGATTGTGGCCCAGACCGGCAGCTTGGCCTATGCCGACGCATTTGCTGCTGCGCCGGCTATGGGCGGTCAGACCATCGAATTGATTCCCGGCGAGGTCTGGCCCCTGCTTGCTGTGGCGTGTATCTGTCTCTTTATTGGCGCCATGGGCAAGTCTGCCCAGTTTCCCCTGCATGTATGGCTTCCGGACTCAATGGAGGGCCCGACACCCATCTCTGCCCTGATCCATGCGGCCACCATGGTGACGGCCGGCATTTTTATGGTGTCCCGTATGTCTCCGCTTTTCGAGCTCTCTGATGCCGCGCTCTCCTTCGTGATGGCGATCGGCGCTATCACCGCGCTGTTCATGGGATTTCTTGGAGTCGTTCAGAATGACATCAAGCGGGTTGTGGCCTACTCAACGCTCTCTCAGCTTGGCTACATGACGGTTGCTTTGGGCGCTTCGGCCTATTCGATCGCTATCTTTCACCTGGTTACGCATGCCTTCTTCAAGGCCTTGCTCTTTCTAGCTGCTGGATCGGTCATTATTGGCATGCACCATGAGCAGGACATGCGTCGAATGGGTGGGCTCTGGCGCAAGATGCCCATCACTTATGCCGTGTCGCTCATCGGATCGCTTGCGTTGATTGGCACACCACTTTTCTCAGGCTTTTACTCGAAGGATATGATCATCGAGGCCGTTCACGCCTCGAATTTGCCATTGGCCGAGACGGCCTATTGGATGCTTCTAGTGGGCGTTTTTGTGACCGCTTTTTATAGCTTTCGAATGTTTTTTATGGTTTTCCACGGGCCTTCCCGTTGGGGTTCGCATGACGAATCGCACGGTCATGCGGATAACGCCCACCATGCGCCACATGAATCACCATGGGTGGTGACGGGCCCACTTATTGCACTTGCAGTTCCGTCGGTCTTGTTGGGGCTCTTTCTGATTGAGCCGCTCCTCTTCGGTTCGTTCTTCAAGGGCGTCATCTTTGTGGATGCATCCGTCCACCCCGCCATGGCAGAACTTTCGCAGGCATTCCATGGTGCACTGGCCTTGGCAGGTCACGCGTTCTATACACCAGCGTTCTGGTTGGCATTCTCAGGGGTCGTTGTGGCCGCGATCTTTTATCTCTGGGTGCCTGGTATTCCAGCCAGTCTTGTCAAGGCCTTCTCACCGCTGCACCGGCTACTAGAGGAAAAGTACTTTCTTGATTCCTTCAATCAACGGGTGTTTGCTGGAGGCGCGCGCCTCTTGGGTGCAGGGCTCTGGCGTCGCGCTGATCAGGGTCTCATCGATGGATTTCTCGTCAATGGGTCGGCCCGACTTGTTGGCGTGTTTGCATCGCTTTTGCGACTGGGACAGACCGGTTTCCTTTATCACTACGCCATTACGATGATTCTCGGCGTAGCGCTTCTCCTTTGGTGGTTCGCTCCATTGGCTTCCACCGGGCTGGCCAAATGACAGACTCAACGGTTCTAACGCTACCCGCGGGCATGCCTTGGTTATCGCTATCGATTTGGCTGCCCATCTTTTCAGGATTCGCGATTCTCTTCCTTGGCAGGCTTGAGGGTTCGGCAACGGGTGCTTTGCGTATTCGTTACGCCGCTTTGGGTGCCTCCGTTGTTGGTTTTCTAGTCACCATGCCTCTCGTGTTGGGGTTCGACTCGAGCTTTGTAGGTTTTCAGTTTGTTGAGCGAACGACCTGGATTTCCAGGTTCTCCATCGATTACTTCCTTGGGGTCGATGGCATCTCTCTGTGGTTCATCCCCTTGACAGCGTTGATTACGATCTTCGTTGTTGTTGCTGCTTGGGAGATCATTGAGGACCGGTTGGCCCAGTACATGGGGGCCTTCCTGATTCTCTCGGGTCTCATGGTCGGAGTTTTTTCGGCGCTCGATGGGCTCTTGTTTTATGTCTTCTTCGAGGCAACGCTCATCCCGATGTATCTCATCATCGGGATTTGGGGAGGGCCACGCCGGGTCTATGCGGCATTCAAGTTTTTTCTTTATACATTGCTGGGTTCACTCCTGACCTTGGTGGCCATTCTTTACCTCTACGTGCAGAGCGGGAGCTTTGAGATTCCAACCTGGCATCGCCTTCCCATCGATTTGCCAACCCAAATTGCTTTATTCGTCGCTTTTCTGGTGGCCTTTGCTGTGAAGGTCCCAATGTGGCCGGTGCATACCTGGCTGCCGGATGCCCACGTGGAGGCACCTACCGGTGGGTCGGTTGTTCTTGCTGCGATTATGCTTAAGCTCGGTGCCTATGGCTTTCTAAGGTTCTCGTTGCCCATTGCACCAGATGCCTCGCAGGAACTTGCGACCGTCATGATTGCGCTCTCGCTCGTGGCGGTGGTCTATATCGGTCTGGTCGCGCTGGTGCAGGAGGACATGAAAAAACTCGTTGCCTACTCGTCGATCGCTCACATGGGCTTTGTCACCCTTGGGTTTTTCATCTTCTCGCCGCTCGGTGTTGAGGGGGGCATTGTCCAGATGATCTCCCACGGTTTTGTATCGGGTGCGATGTTCCTCTGCATTGGAGTCCTCTACGACCGAATGCATTCGAGACAGATTGCCGATTATGGCGGGGTGGTGAACACCATGCCCAAGTTTGCTGCGCTCTTTGTCTTTTTCGGCATGGCCAATGCAGGTCTCCCCGCCACCAGTGGTTTTATTGGCGAGTTCATGGTCATTCTGGGCGCGGTGCAGTTTAACTTCTGGGTCGGTCTTCTTGCCGCCACCGCGCTTATTTTGGGCGCTGCCTATACCCTCTGGATGGTCAAACGCGTGATCTTTGGAGAAACGGCCAATGCCAATGTTGCCGCACTCACCGATCTGAGTCGACGTGAGTTTGGCATGCTCATGGCCATGGCTGCCCTCGTACTGTTCATGGGGGTCTGGCCAAAGCCCTTCACCGACCCCATGAGCCGCTCGGTCGATGCGCTTCTGAAGCATGTCTCGGTTTCTAAGTTAACCCAGCCGGTGATGAAGGCGGAGCCACGATAATGACAGTCTCACAACTGAACCTGCAGACCGTCGCGCCCGAGATCACCCTATTGGTGCTGCTCTCTGTGGTGATGCTCGTCGATCTATTCGGCCGGGAGCGAGCTCGACCGGTCGCACATCTTTTGAGTGTGGGTGGACTCATCCTCATTTCTGCTTGGCAGCTATCCGAAGCCTTTCTCATCGTCCCCACCATTGGGATGAACGGACTGGTTGTTGCCGACCCTATGGGGGCTGCGCTAAAGGGCGGCGCCAGCCTGGCCACTGCCATCACACTCATTTACGCACGCGAGACGCTTGTCAATCAGCCCATGGGGTTTGGTGAGTTTCATTTGTTCGCGCTTTTCTCTCTGCTAGGTGGATTCGTCATGATTTCCGCCAACCACCTCTTGACCATCTACCTTGGCATTGAGTTGCTGTCGCTCTCACTCTACGCGGCTGTGGCCCTTCGTCGTGATAGCCCGGTGTCTACAGAAGCCGCGATGAAGTACTTTGTTCTCGGCGCGTTGGCCTCTGGATTTTTGCTCTATGGCATGTCGATGCTCTATGGTGCAACAGGCAGTCTTGAGATCGCCACCATCCAAGACAAACTTGCGAGCGGTTCGGCCGATCGACTTGTCATGGTCTTTGGCACGGTGTTTCTTGTTGCAGGGCTCGCCTTCAAGCTGGGTGTCGTGCCATTCCATATGTGGGTACCGGATGTCTATCAGGGTGCCCCCACGGCCGCGGTGCTTCTCATTGGTGCTGCTCCCAAATTTGCTGCCTTTGCAATCACTATTCGGCTATTGGTCTCCGGCCTGATTGGAGTTGCTGTGGATTGGCAGCAAATGCTTTTGGTGTTGTGCGTTCTCTCACTTTTGGTGGGGAATGTCGTGGCGCTGGTTCAAACGAATCTTAAGCGGGTTTTGGCTTATTCCACGATTGCCCACATGGGGTTCATGCTGCTGGCAATTGCCTCGGGTGTCTTGGGAGACAAGATCGATGGCGCAGTAAACGCCTATGGCGCGTCTATGTTTTATGTTGTGACCTACGCCCTCACCACGCTTGCTAGTTTTGGCGTGATCATGCTTGCCTCCTCGAAGGGATTTGAGTTTGACACACTCGACGACTTCAAGGGCCTGGCCAAGCGGCGCCCCGATTTGGCTTGGGTCATGCTCATCGTCGTTTTCTCCTTGGCCGGCATTCCGCCGACGGTTGGTTTCTACGCCAAGTTCGCGGTTCTCGAGTCTGCGGTGGCGGCCGGTTATGTGGGTCTTGCCATCTATGC
>JBJOGU010000091.1:0-2973 GCA_046048075.1 Pseudomonadota bacterium | reverse complement strand
CCGAGCCGGCCCGACGCGCACTGCTCCAGGGCCGAATTGGTCAGGCGATTGCTCGCCAGCCACTGGTGAGTCGGCTGCGTTCCGAATTGCAGGGCGAGGTTCTCTTCGATGCCGCATCCAGAGGCCGATATGCCACCGATGCCTCGATTTATCAGGTCATGCCCATTGGGGTCGCCGTGCTCAAGTCTTTGGCCGACCTTCGCCTGGCCCTGGATATCGCCCGCGATGCGGGTGTCCCCGTTCTGCCAAGGGGTGGGGGCACCTCACAGTGCGGTCAAACCGTGGGCGAGGCCCTTGTCCTGGATACCAGCCGCCACCTAAGAGGCATCCGCGAGCTTGATGTCGAGGCCAGGACAGTCATCGTTGAGCCTGGTGTGGTCCTTGACCATCTCAATCAGTTTTTAAAGCCCCATGGACTCTGGTTTCCAGTGGATGTCTCCACAGCGGCCCAATGCACCATCGGAGGGATGGCGGGAAACAATTCCTGTGGGTCCCGATCACTCTTCTACGGCAATATGGTGCACAACGTCGAGAGCATCGATGCCATTCTCGACGACGGCACCCGCGCCCGATTCGCTCGATTTGGAGATGGGGGTCTTATGACCCTGTCCAGCCAACGGATGCGCGATCTGGTTTCTGGGCTATTTCAGGTGGCCGAGTCGGTGCGATCGGAGATCGAGACGGTCTGGCCTAGGGTCATGCGCCGTGTGGGTGGCTACAACCTCGATGTCTTTTTTCCGCAGAGCGAACGACCCTACAACGCCGATGGCAGCCTGAACCTCGCTCAACTCTTGGTTGGGTCCGAAGGCACTCTTGCCACATTCGAGTCCCTCACCCTAAGGCTCGCACCCATCCCCAAACACAAGGTATTGGGTGTGGTGAATTTCGCATCCTTCCAAAAAGCCATGTTGAGCACGGCTCGAATTGTCGAGCTCGGCCCCGTGGCGGTGGAGTTGGTGGACCGAACGATGATCGAGCTCTGTCGAGCCAACCCGGTCTTTGCCCCTGTGATTCAGGACGCGGTCGTGCCGGTCAATGGCGCGCCCACAGATGCTCTCTTGCTCGTGGAGTTTGCGGGCGCGGATTTGGCATCACTCGAGCGGCGACTCAAGGAGCTCGATACGCTCATGGCGGACCTGGGCCAGCCCCAGTCGGTGGTGGCCATGACCGATGCCAAACGCCAGTCGGCACTCTGGGAGGTTCGCAAGGCGGGACTCAACATCATGATGTCGCTGCGAGGCGATGGAAAGCCTGTGTCTTTCATAGAGGACTGCGCGGTTCCACTCGAGCACCTGGCCGATTACACAGATGCCCTCACCGAGGTCTTTGCTCGTCACGGCACGCAAGGCACCTGGTATGCCCATGCCTCGGTGGGCACCCTTCATGTTCGCCCCATTCTCGACATGCGCCGAGATGGGGCCGAGAAGATGAGATCGATTGCGCAAGAGGCCAGCACCTTGGTGCGTCGATTCAAAGGGGCTTTCTCGGGTGAACATGGCGATGGTCTGGTGCGAAGCGAATGGGTCTCGTGGCAGTTTGGACCGCGAATCACGCAGGCCTTTGAGCAGGTCAAAGACCTCTTCGATCCGACCAATCGCCTCAATCCAGGAAAGATCGTGCGGCCCTCGAGAATGGATGACCGCAGCCTCTTTCGCTATGGGCCGGGCTATGCCTCGGCACCATTGCGGACGGGTTTGGATTGGTCTGCCTGGAATGTGAAGAACGATCCCTCCGCGAGGGGCGACCCCGGCACCATGGGCATTCGCATCGGCGAACCGGGGTCGGGCGGAGACCCAACGGGCGGTCTGGCCAAGGCCATCGAGATGTGCAACAACAACGGCCATTGCCGAAAATTCGATGCCGGCACAATGTGCCCGAGTTACCGAGTAACCCGCCAAGAGGTCCACTCGGTTCGTGGTCGTGCCAATACCCTGCGACTCGCTGTCAGCGGTCAGTTGCCATCGGGCATTGTGGGCAGCGAGGTGGAAGAGGCTCTCGATCTCTGTGTGGGCTGCAAGGGCTGCCAGCGCGAGTGCCCAACGGGTGTCGACATGGCGCGAATGAAGATCGAGGCTGCCTATCAGCGCGGGATCGCCCGAGGCTTCTCGATGAAAGACCGCGCCGTGGCCGCCTTGCCTCGGATTCGGCAGGCGGTTCGTGAGTGGCCCCTTCTGGGCACGCTTTTGAACCTTCGCAATCGGCTGCCCTTTGTGGCCCGACTTATGCAACGACTCTCGGGCATCGCGGCCGAGCGACCCCTGCCGCACTGGCATTCAAAAGGTTTTTCGCAACTGCGCAAGGAGGCGCAGTTGCCGCAGGCGTCGCTCAATGACTGCGATCTGATTCTCTGGGCCGACACATTCTCGGAATCTTTCTCGCCCAAGGATTTGCTGGAAGTCCATCGCATGCTGCACGGCATGGGCTTTGCCGTGGCCTGGTCGGGTGCCGCGGGAGAGCGTCCTCTTTGTTGCGGGCGAACGGCGCTCTCGGTAGGCATGATCGATGAGGCCAAGGCTCGGGCCAAGGAGGTGCTTGATGCACTTGGGCCGGCACTCGAGCGAGGAACCCCGATTGTTGGGTTCGAGCCCTCATGCCTATTGAGCATTCGCGATGAATGGCGCTCTTTCGGGCTGGGTGAGGCTGCAGAGCAACTGGGAAAGCAGACCCTCTTGTTTGAAGAATGGTGGGTGGCCCAACTCAAGTCTGGCCGAATCGGGCCCTCTGCGCATGGGAGTGGCCTGGAAATTCTGGTTCATGGCCACTGCCATCAGAAGGCCCAGGCGGCCATCAACCCCACGCTCGAGGCACTTCGCGCTGTGGGGGCCGAGGTGACGCTCATCGAGTCGAGCTGCTGTGGCATGGCGGGCAGCTTTGGCTATGAAGATCGACACCAGGAGGTTTCAAA
Source organism: Pseudomonadota bacterium (assembly GCA_046048075.1). Taxonomy (GTDB): domain Bacteria; phylum Pseudomonadota; class Gammaproteobacteria; order Burkholderiales; family Burkholderiaceae_A; genus Hahnella. The sequence goes on along the minus strand of JBJOGU010000091.1, from coordinate 68 downwards.
GGCCATGGCCGAACTCAGCCTTCTGCCTGCCATTCGCAAGGCACCTGCCTCGGCCTGGATTGTTGCCG
>JBJOGU010000090.1:0-7106 GCA_046048075.1 Pseudomonadota bacterium | reverse complement strand
AGTCGATGCCGAGCATGCGCTTCGCGGAACCCAATACCAACATGGCCTCACCATGCTTCTCTTGTCGGTGGAGTTTTTCGCCCTCGTCTCGAAGGGCAATGACCTTCTTTAAGGCCTCTGCAGACAAAGGCGGCTTGAGTGAAATAGCGCGGTCAATCTTGTACAACTCAAGGGGGCAACTATGAGCGCGAGCTGGGCTAGACTGGAGTAGAAGTCCCACTAAAAAGACAGCGAGTAGGAGAACTCGCAAGCTGCAAAAGGGAGGGTGAGATGGAGCGGCGGTCATTTTTGAAGGCGTCTCTCGTGGGCGGTGCCCTGGCGGGTGGATTTAGCTACTACTGGTATCGCCAACCAGGTGAGAATGAGTTTATCGCCCAGTCCACCGATGTACAAATGCTCGGTGAAGACTACCCCTACACCTCGGTCTGGGCCTTCAACGATCAGATTCCGGGCCCTCTGATTCGTCGTAAACAAGGCGACACACTCGCGATTCGATTCACCAATCGACTCCCGCAGCCATCGACCATTCATTGGCATGGCATTCGTCTTCCCAATGCCATGGATGGCGTGCCTGGCATCACCCAGGCCGCGGTGAAATCTGGTGACCATTTTGATTACCAATTCGCCCTGCCGGATGCCGGCACCTATTGGTATCACCCCCACGTGGCCACCTACGAGCAGATCGGCCGGGGTCTCTACGGCGCAATCATTGTGGAAGAACGCGAGCGAGTGGATGTCGATGACGACATCTTGATGGTGGTCTCCGACATCTTCTTGGACAAGCAGGGCCAGATCAAAGATGGCTTCCAGAGCCTGCACGACGCGGCCCATGCCGGTCGGCTAGGCAACATCATTTTGGTCAATGGTCAGAAGGCGCGGCCCAAGACCATGCTGCGTCCGGGAAGTCGCGTAAGGCTGCGCCTCATCAATGCCTCAAGCGCACGCATCTATCGCCTAAAGTTTCACCGAGTGGCCCCTCTCATCGTCGCCATCGACGGGCATCCCTGCCCGGTGACGCCTTACAAGGACACCCTTTATTTTTCACCGGGCAACCGTTACGACTTCATCATCGATGTGCCGAGAGAGGAACAGACCCTAATGATGTTGGAGGACGAGTTCTTCCCGGCCATGCGAAATACGCTGGCCCTGTTTGGCACCAGCAATGAGAGCCCACTGCCTGCCCGGGCGCCCTTCCAAGGCCTGCCGCCCAATGCCATGATGATCGAGGACCGGCGCAACCTCGAGAAGGTCACGCTCACCATAGAGGGCGGCGCCCTCTCGAACAAGGCTTCCCGAGAGGCCATCTGGCTCATGAACGGCAAAGGCAACTCACACTCACACTTAGACGCTCACGGCAGCGCGCCCGATCCCACCTTTAGCGTTGATCTTGGTTGCACGGTCCACTGCGTCATCGACAATCAAACCGCCTGGTTCCACCCCATGCACTTTCATGGCGTGGTCTTGCGGGAAAAGCAAAAAGACGGCAGCTGGGGCCCGCACAAGGATTCGACCCTGGTCTGGCCATTTGAGAAGCAGGAGATCATGTTTGTGGCGGAGGCACCTGGAGACTGGATGATTCATTGCCATGTCTCTGAGCATCATCACGCCGGCCTGATGGGCACCTTCCGAGTGAGCAATATCTGCAGAACCACCAACCCCAACAAGGCCTCTCTAGACAAGGCAGCCGCCACAAAGATATAGCAAGTCCCCGGCGAACTATCGAGAGGCAGGCTGATCGCTGGCCTTGCACCGCCCTTGGGTCATCACTGCCTGTGGCAGCGTCACCACTGCCATTAAATTGGGGGCAACAAAGACGCCATCGGGGTCGAGGATTGGATCCCAGTTCTTGCAGCGCAGATGGGATGGTTGTGTGAGGAGTGTTCGTAGCTGACAGGCCGTGAGCTGGGGAAGCCGCCCTGCGTCCTGATAGACCCGCTTCATGCAAAGCAAAGAGCCGTTCTCCAGCTGGCGGTCCCGCTCGACAGACTCGGTCACCAGGACCATGGCCTGCGCCTCACAGGTGGGCCGATCGGGAGCAGGCAGCTGGGCGATCGTCGAGATCGTAACGACAAAATGATCTTTCTCCTCGACCTCGAAAGACCCGGATGTCCACTTGGTCTCACCGGGTGGCACAAGAACACCACCCGCGTTCTCCGCCGTGCACTGCGAGGTGAGTGGAAGGCGCTTGAGAAACGCCTTCTTCTTTGCCTCGACCTTGTCACGCATCTCCCGCGGTGATTCGGCATGCGCGGCCTGCCCTACGGAAAAGACGGTGGCTGCGATCAGGGCAAGAACAATCCCACGTTCGAAGCCCCCACGAGCGCACCAAAAAAAACGCTCGAAGGGGGATGCGCTCATGAGTTCTGAACCACGATCGATGGGAACTTGTGGGTCATGTCCTTGGCCGTCTTGGCAATGAGCACCGCAACCTTTCGCGCCAGGTCCTTGTAGAGACCGGCAATGGCGCCGTTCGGATCGGCCACCACCATGGGCACACCCGCATCGGCGCGCTCGCGAATGTTCACGTTCAAGGGCAACGATCCGAGCAGCGGCACGCTGTAGTCGGATGCCATGAGCTGCCCTCCCCCATGGCCAAAAATATGCTCGGCATGCCCGCACTGCGGGCACACATAAAGACTCATGTTCTCGATGATGCCCAGAACCGGCACCGAGACCTTCTCGAACATCTTGAGGCCCTTTCGGGCATCCATGAGCGCCACCTCTTGCGGGGTGGTAACGATCAGGGCGCCAGTAATGGGCACGGATTGCGCCAGCGAGAGATGCACGTCGCCTGTCCCCGGGGGCATATCGAGCAGCAGAAAGTCGAGGTCTGGCCAGTTGGTCTGCCTAAGGAGTTGGTCGAGTGCCTGCGAAACCATCGGGCCCCGCCAGACCATGGCCTGGTCGTCGCCAGTGAGAAAACCAATGGAGTTGACCGAAATGCCGTGGGCCGTGAGGGGCTCCATGGATTTGCCATCGAGCGTTTCGGGACGCCCCGATGCACCAAGCATGGTGGGCATGCTGGGGCCGTAGATATCTGCATCCAAGATTCCGACCTTCGCGCCCTCGGCGGCGAGGGCCAGGGCCAGGTTCACTGTCGTGGTGGATTTCCCCACACCACCCTTGCCCGATGCCACGGCAATCACATTCTTGACGCCCTGCACGAGCTTGACTCCCTTTGCAACGGCATGGGGAATGATTTCCTGACGAACCGAGACACTGACATTGCGCACCTCGGGCAAGGTTCGAACCGCCTCAATGGCCTGCTTGCGGGTCTGTTCGAAAATGCTCTTCGCGGGGTATCCGAAGACCACCTCAAAAACAACGTCTCCGCCATCGACTGCCAGGCCTTTGACCATTCCCGCCGCGACAATGTCCTGGGAGAGATCGGAGAGGACGACGCTCTTGAGCGCCGCTTTGACTTGATCGGTAGTTAAGCTCACAAGAAATCCATTTAGTTTGGGGTGGTTAGACGCTAACAAATTCAGGCGCCAGCCGCCTTGGTAGAAGCGCTTATTCCCCTAGTTTTCCAGTGGGGTTCGGTCAACCAAGCCGCGGGCGGCCAAGGCCAAGGGCGTCATCTGACCCACCACCCGCAGAAGGATTCGGTAGGTGTCCCGATCGAACTGTAGGGGGCCTGGCGAGCGCAACAAATCGTCGAGCTCCTCCTCGCAGCTTGCAGACCCGAGATAGGCCCACTGATCAAACAGCAGCGCCCGCTCGCCTTCCTTGAGCAAAGCCGGACCCGAGAAGGGCCAGTCCCGCACACGCAGTTTGGTTAAAGCCAATTCGAGCCGCAGGCGGTGCTGCGCCAAGGACTCCACAGACTCGCAAGCCCCACGGCATCGATGGAGTTGGCGCCCAAAACAAGGCTGGCCCAAGCGGCCCTTTTCAAGGCCAATCAATGACTTGCAGAGCTGATGGTCATCACCAATTTGCCGCGCGACCCGCTGGGCCTCGGACAGGGTCTCAAAGAGTCCAAAACACCGTCGCTCCGGTTCCCCCAGCACCTCGGCGATGGGCGAGAACTGCACTTGAGGAAACTCCTCTGCATCTCGCAGCACAATCGTGGTGATCGAGCGATTCAATCGAAGCCGACGATTCAAAGTGGGCTTGAGTTTCTTTACCAGGTCCGACTCAAGCAAGAGCGCGCTGATTTCCCCGGCCGTCTCTCGCCACTCCACGCGTTTGACCTGCTGGGTAATGCGAAGCTCCTTGCTCGAGCGGGTGTCGGACGAGAAATGCGAGAGCACTCGGCCGCGTAGGTTCTTTGACTTGCCAATGTAGAGCGGCAAGTCGTTATCCCCATAGAAGAGGTAGACCCCAGGCCCATTGGGCATGTCTGCGATCTGGGAAGGATCGATGTTCGGTGGCAGGGATGGCCGGCCAAGAATCCCACGAACCGCCTTCTCAATGGACTCCCGAGGAACCGACTCAAGCAGTCGCATCCAGAACTGAAGAATGAGATCGGCATCGGCCATGGCCCGGTGCCGCCCCGTGACCGTGAGGCCATGCCTCTGCACCAGGGCATCCAAGTTGTGCCTGGGCTCATCCGGGAAAAGCAGTCGCGAGAGGCGAACCGTGCAGAGTGTGGGTGCCTGGAAGGCCTCGCCAATCGCTGCGTAGGCCTGCTTGATGAACGCATAATCAAACCGAACGTTGTGGGCAACAAAAATGCAGCCCTCGAGCCGGGTTCGCAACTCCTTGGCAATTCGGTCAAAGCGTGGGGCATCGGCCACCATTGCATCGTCAATGCCGGTGAGGGATTGAATGAAGGGGGGAATTCGCAGGCCTGGATTGACCAAGGTGGACCAGCGGTCCAACTCACCGTCGACGAGGCGGATTACAGCGATCTCGGTAATGCCATCCTTGGTGGGCGTAGAGCCCGAAGTCTCAATATCAACAAATGCCAGAGGTTGATCAATCAAGGGCCACCTTTGGGGATCGGCTTGTAGGCAACGCAGTTCTGATCGAAAAAGGCCTTCAGGGCCTTCTTGCTGGTCAAGCCACGTCGAAAGAGCTTGCCATCTCTGGACTCCACCACACCCTCTGTCCGAAGCCGCAAACCATCGGCCGTGTCCTGGGGGTAGTGCCATCGGTAACGCTCCTGCAGGGCCTTGAACCAGAGTGGGTAGTCTTCACCAGCACCCTTTGCGGCGGCCGCGCAGGTTGCCAAGTCCAGGGTTCCCAGGGGCGACCGATCGGGGAATCGCCTTGGCGTGGGCTCGGCGGCCAGGGCCCCCGAGAGTGCGGCCGCGAGAACCACCAAGACCAGGCCATTCCGAGACTGACGAGGGGTCATTTAGCCTTCACGCAGATCGCCTCGAATCCAGGCGAGCGCATCGCGCTCTTGCGCGAAATCAAAATGGCGAACCTCCGCATCGAGAAAATGATTGGCAATCAGGGGCACGATGTCGCCGATGACCGAATCTGTCACCAAGGCGACCCGAGCGATTCTCTGGTGGTGAGAATAGACAAATGACATATGACCGACCATGGCGCCAAAACTCTCCCAGCCGGGAAAGTCCTGAGAGACCACGAGAACACCGAGCAACTTCTTGTGGTGCTCAAGGTAGGCGTCGACCTCTCTCGTCAACAGAACGAAGTCTGACTCGGTGAGCTCTCCATGTGGGTGGAGTCGCAAGATTCCCTCGAAGTCGTCGAGCTTGAATTCCAACATGTCGATGGCGTTCTACTGATTTGAATGAACCCATCTTAAGGCAATCACTTCGCTGGTGCACCACCTCGGATCAGATTGCGAATACCGCCTTTGGGAACGGCGACATCGCCATGGCGTCGGGGAATGAGATGCAAGTGGCAATGAAACATGCTCTGCCCCGCGGCCTCACCTGCATTCGACCCAACATTAAACGCAACGATGCTGGGGTCTTCTAGCAAGAGTGCCCGGCGCTGCTCGTTCAACAATGCATAGCAGGCCAATAGCTCCTCTTGACTCAAACCAAAGACATCGGTGACATGCCGCTTCGGCATCACCAGGCAGTGATGCGGTGTGACCGGAAACTCATCCTTCACCGAAATGGCATGTTCGTTCTCCGCAATGACCTTTGCGGAATCGATCTGACAGAAAATGCATCTTAGAGAGCCCACAACCTTCCCCTTGCTTGGCACCAATATTCGCCACCTCTGCCCCTAATGAGGACGAGATGCACCCAATTGCAGTGACAGCAAGATCGATGCCGAAAGACCGACCGGCGAGATGAGCGCATAGGCGCCCAATTCGGTGGATTTCGGGCACCCCAACGGTTCACAAACGCACCAAAACAATACCGGCCCACTGGAGAGAGCCCCCATTTAGGGCGTGGCCGAGGGCGGGTCTAGAGTGACGCGGGCCGCCTGCCCAAAAAAGCCTGCCGAACCGTCTGGCGCCGGGGTCCATCAAGAACGTGAATCTCAGACCCCGCCGCAAAAACTCCCGGGGTCACCACCGACAGATACCAGCCGCAACAGCCCTGCTCAAACATGGCTTTGGCCGCACCCGACCATCCCATCACCGCGTTGAACTTGAAACAGGGTTCGCGAGGCTCTGTCACCCGTAGGACCACATCGCCCACCAACCACTCGTCGCCCAGATAAACACTGTCCTCCGAGAGGCCCTCGATCGAGAGGTTCTCCCCCATGGCGCCCGGATTCTCCAGCCGGTCCACCCGGCCTTGATGCTCGGTCAAGAGTCGTCTCCAAAGGGCGTAATGGGCAAAGGTGTAGGCGTAGAGCGCCTTCTGAGGCCCTCCATGGACAGTGAGATCGCACTGCTCGTCGCCCTCGATACCGAGGGGGCCCAACCGATGCAAAACCGGTTCGCCCAGGCTCGAAACAACTGTTTTGGCGATCCCCGACTGAACCCTGCGCGGCGGCTCCTGCCCCCCCGAACGAACCATCAGCGGAGAGACGCGACCCGTGCAGAGGGCCAGCAGCCGTGGGGTGTTCGAGGGCGTGTGCATGGCTGTATTAGAGTATGCACTCTTCATCAAGCCCGGTGACACCTTGCTCCCCTACGCACTCGCAGTTCTTCTCTCGAGCTTCCTGCTCTTTCTTGTTCAACCCATCATTGCCAAGCAAATCGTGCCCTGGTTCGGCGGCTCGGCCTC
>JBJOGU010000089.1:0-5282 GCA_046048075.1 Pseudomonadota bacterium | reverse complement strand
ATGGTCGCGCGGTGAGGGCCACAAACCACTGGATTTTGATTCCAGCCCGGCGGGCCTCGACCCGCCTGCCGAACAAGCCCTTGGCCATGATTGGAGGCCGGCCACTGATTCTATGGGTGGTGGAGCAAGCGCGAAAGAGCAATGCGGAGCGAATCGTGGTCGCCACCGATGACCAGGAGATTGAGGCAGCCTGCACTGCTGCGGGCGTCGAGGTCGTTCTGACCCGATCCGACCATCCCAGCGGCACCGATCGGCTCGCGGAGGCCGCAACCCGGCTCGGAGCCCGCGACGAGCAAATCATTGTCAACCTCCAAGGCGATGAGCCACTCATGCCTCCAGATGCCCTTGAGTCGGTTGCCAGCGCGCTTCAAAAGGACCCACTCGCATCGGTGGCCACTGCCATCACGCCGCTTATCGATGAGGAGTTATTACTGCCTCAGGTCGTCAAGGCAGTGGTGGCAACCTCTGGCCGCGCGATTTATTTCTCTCGCTCGCCCGTCCCCTTCTGGCGTGATCGCTGGGGTTCTCTCCCGCAGTTGAACGCCGAACTCCAGTCCCAGACCTCGTCGGAATCCGCCAGGGCGCTCACAGAAACTGCCCCAGCGGGTCTTTTCAGACACCTTGGGCTGTATGCCTTTCGAGCAGGGCCCCTTCAAGCCTTTGCGCAATGGGGGGCAAGTCCGATCGAGTCCATGGAGCAACTCGAGCAGTTGCGTTGGCTCGACCACGGCCACTGCATCACCACGGTCGCGCTTCCGAAGCCCCCTCCAGCCGGCGTGGATACTCCCGAAGATCTCGAAAGGGTGCGGCGCCTGCTGAGTTGACCGCTTATACTCAACGCCAATACGCCCCAAACCATTACAACAATTAGATTTCGGAGACACCTTCTATGCGGCTCATTCTCTTGGGTCCCCCTGGGGCCGGCAAAGGCACGCAGGCAGCCTTCATCAAGTCACAATTCGGTATTCCTCAGATTTCCACCGGTGACATGCTTCGGGCGGCCGTGAAGGCCGGAACGGAGTTGGGCATTGCGGCAAAAAAAATCATGGACTCCGGCGGCCTGGTGAGCGATGAAATCATCATCAATCTGGTGCTCGAGCGTTTGAAGGATGCCGACTGTCAGAGTGGTTATCTCTTCGATGGCTTCCCTCGCACCATTCCACAGGCCCAGGCCATGAGAGATGCGGCCGTTCGAATCGACGCAGTGCTCGAAATCCAGGTTCCGGACACCGACATCATCGAGCGCATGGGTGGCCGACGTGTGCATGTGGCCAGTGGCCGTACCTACCATGTGAAATTCAACCCGCCCAAGCAACCCAATGTCGATGATGAGACTGGTGAGCCCCTCATTCAGAGGGACGACGACAAAGAAGAAACCGTCCGCAATCGTCTGCAGGTCTACCACCAGCAGACCAGTCCTCTCGTAGACTTCTACAGCAAGTGGTCGGGTACCGGAGATGCGGCCGCACCCAAGGTCTTGAGTATCTCGGGTGTGGGACGTGTTGAAGAGATTACGGCTCGCGCAATGCAGGCCTTGGAGTCCGTTTAACTGCCGTTACAGAAGCGGTTGCATGACCAAGTCGTTGTCGCGGGCGAAGCCCACCACAAAACTCCACGCCATGGGCTCAAGGCCCTCGATGCGCTGATCCACCACCACAGACTTCACGCCATCGTGTGTGATGGGCTGTGCGTAAGGTGAAAATCCAAGCAGGGATGCGTCTCCATAGCTGCCCGCAACATAGCCGGGTCGATAAGCCGCCATCACACTGCACAAGCGCTCGGCCCAATCACTGGGTCGAAATGTCTTGCCGTTGCTGGTGCGGCCCACGATGATGAACCGAGCCGACTGAGACAGGCCGTTGGAATCGGGACGCAAAGAGAAAACCTCAACGAGAAACCGGTATTCTAACGGCCTTGTCTTTCAAACTCTTTGCAAGCCAAAACCCACTGATGTCAACGCTCTCCTCTCATCTGATGCCCACCTATGCCCGCCAGCCGGTGGCCTTCGTGCGCGGTCAGGCAAGCACGCTCTGGGATGTGGAGGGGCGGGCCTACTTGGATGGGCTCTCGGGCATTGCAGTCAATACGCTCGGCCACAACCACCCCGCCCTGGTTGCTGCGTTGCGCGAGCAGGTGGGGCAACTCATCCACACTTCCAATCTCTACGAGGTGCCTCTGCAGGCGGAGTTGGCCAACCGACTCGCAACGCTCTCGGGAATGGACAACGTCTTCTTCTGCAACTCGGGGCTCGAAGCCAACGAGGCGGCGCTCAAAATGGCCCGTAAGCATGGTCACCAGAAGGGCATCGCTGCGCCCAAGACCATCGTCTTCGAGGGCGCCTTTCATGGTCGTTCGATTGCCACCCTCTCGGCCACGGCCAGTGTAAAAGTTCAGAAGGGATTCGAGCCACTCGTCGAAGGATTCGTGCGCCTGCCCATCAATGACCTCGCCGCGGTCGAGGCGGCCGTTCGTGCCGACCCAAGCATTGCGGCAGTCTTTATTGAGTCGATTCAAGGTGAGGGGGGCATTCGACCCGCAACCCTCGACTTCCTCAGAGGGCTGCGATCCGTCTGCACCGAGCACGACATTCTTCTTATGCTCGATGAAGTCCAATGCGGAATTGGACGAACCGGTAAGTGGTTCGCCCATCAGTGGGCAGAGATCGTCCCCGATGTCATGCCACTGGCCAAGGGGCTCGGGTCGGGCGTGCCGATTGGAGCAGTGGTGGCCAAGGGCAAGGCCGCCTCGCTCTTTGGTCCCGGAAACCACGGCACAACCTTTGGCGGCAACCCACTGGCCATGCGTGCAGGACTCGCCACCCTCTCGGCCATCGAGAGCGAGAAGTTACTCGAGAATGCCGCGCAGCGGGGCGCCCAGCTCGTCGATGGACTGCGCAAGGGCCTTGCCTCACACATGGGCGGTGGGGTGCGCGAGATTCGTGGCAAGGGGCTGATGATTGGCGTCGAACTGCATCGGCCCTGTGCGGAACTCGTTGCAGACTCCCTTCGCAAGGGCCTGCTCATTAATGTCACGCAGGACAATGTGATTCGTCTCTTGCCCCCACTCATTATCCAAACGCAAGAGATTGAGAAATTGCTCGAGATTCTCGTGCCCCTGGTCCGGGCGTTTCTCGAGCAATCCAACACGGCCCAGGCCGCTTGATTCAGGTGCCCCATGCCGGCCTCTCATCCCAATCCTCCTTTGCGTCACTTCCTTCAATTCAAAGATTTCTCCCCGGAGACCATTGCCCATCTATTCGAGCGAAGCCGCGTCATTAAAGACCGCTTCAAGCGCTATGAGCGCTACATGCCATTGCAGGACCGCACGCTGGTGATGATCTTCGAGAAGCAATCGACGCGCACCCGCCTCTCCTTCGAGGCCGGCATGCACCAGCTGGGCGGTGCAGCCATCTACCTAAACACCCGAGACACCCAACTCGGGCGTGGTGAGCCGGTCGAAGATGCCGCACAGGTTATTTCGCGGATGTGCGACTGCGTGATGATTCGCACCTTTGAGCAGACCATCATCGATCGCTTCGCGGAATACTCGCGAGTGCCCGTGATCAACGGGCTCACCAACGAGTACCACCCCTGCCAGATCTTGGCCGACATCTTCACTTTTATTGAGCACCGAGGCGATATCCGCGGCAAGACGGTTGCCTGGATTGGCGATTCCAACAACGTCTGCAACACCTGGCTGCAGGCGGCCGAGCTACTCGACTTCCAGGTGCGCGTCTCCACCCCGCCGGGTTACGAAGTCGAACCCGAGCGTGCGGGGCTTCACTCAAGCAGTCACTTCCAGGCCTTTGCCGACCCCATGGAGGCCGCCAAGGGGGCAGACCTGGTCACCACCGATGTCTGGACCAGCATGGGCTTTGAGTCTGAGAACGAGGCGCGTCGGCGTGACTTTGCCGACTGGTGTGTGGATGCCGAGATGATGGCCCAGGCCAAGCCCAATGCGCTGTTCATGCACTGCCTGCCCGCCCACCGCGGGGAAGAAGTCAGCGGTGAGGTCATCGATGGCCCCCAGTCGGTGGTCTGGGACGAGGCCGAGAATCGGCTCCATGCCCAGAAGGCCTTGCTCGAATACCTGTTGCTTGGCCCCATTAAAGATTAAAAAACCAGGAGTAAATAACCCACCATGCCCAAAGCACCCCCTCGAAAGTCCCCGACACGCAACTCGAATTCCCGCAAGCCCTCTGCCCGCAAGGTCGTCCTCGCCTACTCGGGTGGGCTCGATACATCGGTCATCCTAAAGTGGCTGCAAGACCACTACGACTGCGAAGTCATTACCTTCACGGCCGATATCGGTCAAGGCGAGGAGCTCGAACCCGCCCGCCAAAAGGCGAAAAAGTTTGGCGTGAAGAAGATCTATGTCGAGGACCTTCGTGAGGAGTTCGTTCGCGACTTCGTCTTCCCGATGTTCCGAGCCAACACAGTCTATGAGGGCGAGTACCTGCTGGGCACATCGATTGCGCGGCCCCTTATCGCAAAGCACCTGGTGGAAATTGCCAAGAAAGAAGGGGCCGACTGCATCTCCCACGGTGCCACGGGCAAAGGCAACGACCAGGTTCGATTTGAACTCGGGGCCTATGCCCTCATGCCCGATGTCAAAGTGATTGCGCCATGGCGCGAATGGGACCTCCTCTCCCGCGACAAGCTACTGGCCTACGCCGACGAGCATGGCATTCCGGTGGACTACAAGAAGCGCAAGGGCGAGGCGCCCTTCTCCATGGATGCGAACCTGCTCCACATCTCCTACGAGGGCGGCGTGCTCGAGGACCCGAGCCGGCCGCCGCCGGCCCAGGGCATGTGGCGCCTGACCGTGCCGGTCGAGAAGGCCCCTAGTCGGCCCGAAGAGATCCGCCTTGAGTTCGTCAAGGGGGATCTCGTCTCGATCAACGGCAAGAAGATGAAGGCCCACGAACTGCTCGCCGAACTCAATCGCCTCGGCGGCAAGCACGGCATCGGCCGACTCGACTTGGTGGAGAACCGCTACGTGGGGATGAAGTCGCGTGGTTGCTACGAGACCCCCGGAGGCACGATTCTTCTGCGTGCACACCGTGCCATTGAGTCCATCACCCTCGACCGCGAGGTCGCCCATCTGAAGGACGACCTGATGCCTCGCTATGCGAGCCTGATCTACAACGGCTACTGGTGGTCACCCGAGCGCGAGGCCATGCAGGTGCTCATCGACCATACCCAACGCAATGTCACGGGAACCGTGCGTCTCAAGCTCTTCAAAGGCAATGTCATTGTCACCGGCCGTGAGAGCAAGAAGTC
>JBJOGU010000088.1:0-4834 GCA_046048075.1 Pseudomonadota bacterium | reverse complement strand
GTCTGGGCCAGTGGCCCCTCTCCGATCCCGTGGGTCAGCACGAGGCGGTCGCCCAACTTCAGATTGAACTTGTCGGCAAACGCGGCGCCCGCAACGAACTCGAAGGTCGAGGCCACTGCCTGAGAGGGGTTCGGATCCAGCGGATTGCCCCAGGCCCTTCCTTGCGCGAACTCCAGTCCTCGGCCCGATGCCTTGTAGTGCTTGAAGAAAACTTGCTCGGTGCCCCAGACCGGATGGCCGCGATGGCTGTCGCCGAGTTGAATGGGGAATGCCCAGGCAACACCGCTGAGCCCACGCACGCGATCGAGAACCGATGCGCCGATGTTCGCTGTGGGTCGTCCAATCTGAAAGGCGTTGTAGAGAAGGATCTCGCTTGCGCCCGATCGGGCTGCAACGATGAGATCGACACCACTCACAGCCTGAGAAAAGCTGGTTCTTGCATCGGCCCGCAGTTGAACCACCGCGCTGAGTAGGGCGGCCGATACGGCCACCGAGCAGGCCACGAGCATCAGTGCATAGCGTCTCGACCAGGCGCTCGCAGAGGCGAGGCGAATCAGGGTCTTCATCTCGGCGCCTCCTGCATGCCAAGCCCAGCGGATGCATTGAGTTCAATACGGTGGTCGAAATATTCAGCCAGGCGCTGGTCGTGACTGGCCATCACCAGTGCCACGCCTTGCGAGCGAACCAACTCGAGCATCACCGACATGAAGGATTCCCGTCTTGCCTCATCCAATGCGGAGGTGGGTTCGTCAGCAATCACCAGCTGAGGCCTTCCAATGAGCGCTCGGGCAACGGCCACACGCTGCTGCTGACCCACAGAGAGTTGGTGCGAGGGCCGCTCCCAGAGGCTTTCGGCAAGATCCAACGACAAGAGCAACTCCCTGGCCTGCGCCTGCGCATTCAACGGGTCTGTATTCGCACCCAGGCGACTCGGATGGAGTTCGATCGGAAGCAAGACGTTGTCCCAGACGCTGAGGTACGGCAGCAGGTTGAACTGCTGAAAAACAATTCCAAGAGACTCTCCCCGCCATCGATCGCGTTGGCCACCGGACCACACACTGAGGTCCTGCCCCAGGACCAGACAACGGCCACGGGTCGGCAGATGAATGCCCGCGAGCAGCGACAAGAGGGTGGATTTGCCCGAGCCACTCGCGCCCGCAAGAAACAGAGACTGACCCCGAGCCAATTCGAATCCCAGGGGGCCAATAATGTCCGGCGTGTCTTGGGATTGTGAGGGCCAGCGAAAGCGAAGGTCCGAGACCTTCAATGCAAGAGGCGCGGCTCCGCTCAAGGGGTCGGGTTGAGATGGCATGGGCTGGGTCTGCGCATCCCCCGCTCGGCGGGGCTTGGAAGAAAAAAGGGCCCCAGCGGATAAGGCTGGGGCCACAAGGCAGAATGATCTGCAAGGAGACAACAACGCGGGATAACCCGCACTGCTATTGCACCACAGCAATCGATATTTTGCAATGCACCAAACACGGGGGTCATGGAAAATTAATGTAGCGGTTGCACACTTGCATTTATGGTCCTCTGCATGTTCTTCTAATGGCTGTGCAAGCCTTCCACAGACTCGACCTCCCAACCGTTGAAAGGTTCATCGCGGCGCAGTCGGATGCCACACGAGTCTACATTGGGGCCGACTCCTGCCGACTCCTGCAAGACAAGGTCTGGCATGCAGACTACACCCTGGTGGTCGTGGTTCACATCGATGGCAACCGCGGTTGCAAGCTCTTTGGTGAGACCTCGCGAGAGCGAGATTTTGATCAGCGTGCAGACCGCCCTCAGCTTCGACTCATGAACGAGGTCTACAAGGTGGCCGAGCTCTACCTGGCCTTGGCCAACGCCATCGGCGACCGTGAAGTGGAAGTTCACCTTGACCTCAACCCCGACCCCAGCCACGGCTCGAGCTGCGTCGTTCAGCAAGCCATTGGCTATATCCGGGGAGTCTGCAACGTCTCCCCACGCGTGAAGCCCAACGCGTTTGCCGCAAGCTGTGCGGCCGACCGCTACAAAGAGATCGCCAGCAGCCTGCATCTTCCTCACGCGGCATAATGCCGACGTGACGTCTTTACTCGACCCCGCTGTACTCTTCTTTCTTGTTGGACTCTTTGCTGGGCTGGTGCGCTCGAACCTCGAGATTCCACCGGCCATTAGCCGCTTTCTCGCCCTCTATCTTTTAATGGCCTTGGGCCTCAAGGGCGGCCTCTCCCTTGCCCAGACGGGCCTGACACAGGAGGTGCTCGCTAGCCTGGGTCTTGCGATTGTCCTGGCACTCATCACCCCAGTCATTGGCTTCTTGGTGCTTCGTCGCACCACAACACCCTTCAACGCAATTGCAATCGCCGCCACCTACGGGTCTGTCAGTGCGGTGACATTCATCACAGCCAATCAGTTCTTGGATCGGCTTGGGGTCGACCATGGTGGTTACATGGCCGCCGCCATGGCCATTATGGAGTCGCCCGCAGTTATTCTTGCCGTGCTAATGGCCAACCTGGTTCGCAAGAGCCAACTCGGCGGAAGCCAGGGCATTGCGAGCGCTCCTCACCCCGGTGGGCTCATGTCAACGCTGCATGAGTCATTCACCGACGGCGCCCAGTTGCTCCTGCTCGCGAGCATGGTAATTGGCTTTTATATGGGCCCTGAAGGTGCCGCTGCAATGAAGCCCTTCTCGGCAGATCTCTTCAAAGGAATGCTCGCCTTCTTCCTTCTCGACATGGGCCTGCTTGCCGCCAGAAGCATGGGAAGCCTAAGAAATCAGTCGTTGTTTTTGGTGGTGTACGCCGTTGTGGCACCACTGGTTCATGCCAGCATCGCAGTAGTGCTTGCGAACTGGGCTGGGCTCACGGTGGGGGACACCACCCTCCTGGCCGTGCTTGCTGCCAGCGCAAGCTATATTGCAGTGCCCGCTGTGCTTCGTGAGGCCATTCCCGAGGCCGATGCCTCGGTCTATGTGGGCCTATCGCTCGGTATTACATTCCCACTGAATATTTTGCTGGGCATCCCGCTCTACTACGGCATGGCCCTGGCCATTCAATAAAAAACCCGCCTCACCTTTCGGCGGGCGGGTTCGTATTCAACAGTCTGCGCTTGCGCGAGACAGCTTACTCAGCAGCAGCGCGGCGAGTGGCTTTCTTGGGGGAGGCCGAAGAAACAGCCGCCTCAGAGGCCTTGGCAGCAGCTTCAACATTGGTCTCGACCATTTCAACCACTTGCTTGGTGGCCTTGTTGATGGCATCGAACGCGGAGTTCGAGGCAGCAAAAGCCGACTTCATCATGGCAACCATGCCCTCGGTACCCGAAGGAGCGTTCTTGGTGAGGTCGTTGACCGCTGAGGACATGGCCTTGTTGGCCTCTTCGATGCGCGACTCAACCAGCTTGGCGAACTCGGCGGCAGCCTCGGCATTGATGTTGTAAATGTTGCGGCTGTAGCTGGTGGCCTTGCCCATGGCCGGCTGGCTGATGGCCTGCGAAACAGCGTAGAGCTCCGTGGCGTCTTTCACGTTCATAAGCTGGCTGCTCGCCTCGGTGGCGTCGGCAAGATTGGCCTTGGCGGCTTTGAGGTTGAGCTCGAGGTGCTTTTCCATGCACTCGATCGAACGGGCTGCCATTTCAACCATGGCGGCTTGGGTCTGCTTCACGCTGTTGAGCACTTGCTCGGGAGTCACATTGTTGTTCATTGTCTTTCCTTTCGAATTTGGATGGAGTCTGTCGCTCTCGACAGTCACTGTTTTACTGCATGGAAAGAATATTAATGGTGCATCGCACAAAAAGCAAGTGCCGGGCAAAGAAATTTTCGAGTATCTTTATAAATTATTGATTTACTTATACAAAAATTTTTTAAGTGGGCCAAAAAAAGGGGCTTTCATCCCGGTCTGGCAAAAATCAGCGCCTTGATTGTTGCGCCTGCACATAGTCCAAAAGCCGCTGCTTCAAGGACCCAGTCATGGACAATTCAAGGGCCCGACGGTCATCTCGCAGTAGGTCTTCCTCACCGGCCGATGTGGCCGCCCAGACCTGCAAGAGCGTGTGCTTGCCCATAACCGGGGGTTGGCCCAGCGCTGCCAATGCATCGGCCTCCGACTGAAAGGCCCGATGAACAAGCCCATCGGATATGGCCGCAGCGGTGCCCAAGGCCTGCCCAGAGAACAGAAGCTGCCGAGCCCTATCACGACCCAGTCGAGCGGCAAGCCGCCGACTGCCCAAGACCAGTCCAAAGCGAGCCCCGGGAAACCGAAACTCCGCTTCACCAATGACCCAACGCGCATCACAACTCACCACAAGATCGGCGGCCGCACCCCAGGTACGGCCCCTGGCCAAGGCCACCGTCCTGAAAGGCGCCGTATAAACCGCCACCAGAAGCGCCTCTATTTCTCGAAATCGCTCTCGCAGGCTCTCATCGGTCTCTTGGTCCAGCCCGCCCACATCAAAGCCAGTTGAGAAGTCCTCGGACTCGCTACGAAAGACCACGGTGTGACAGTCACCCAAGGCCAGTGCCTGATTGAGGCACTGGCGAATCGCCGCGACCATTTCTCGGGAGAACGCATTGCGCCTTTTGGGGCTACAAAGAGTGATCTGGGCCACACCAGGCATTACCTTGACCACGCTTAACAAGGCCGGTGACCCGGCAGCGACGGAGGCGGCAGGTTGAGCAGGAGGCGCACTCATTGCGGGTCGCTGCCTCTCAGAGTCGAGGGAGCCGAAGGTTTGGAGGCAGCCGAGGAAGATGAGGAGGATGAGAGCGGTGGAATCGCCGCACTCACCTCCACGACTTGGCCATCAATCCAGATCGGGCATCCCACAGTCTTCGATTGCCCACCGCCGGGCATTGGCAGAG
>JBJOGU010000087.1:0-5408 GCA_046048075.1 Pseudomonadota bacterium | reverse complement strand
GTGGAATGGGCCCTGACCAAGGCAGCGATCTGGGGCGAGGTCAAGGACAAACTCGGCCAGAGCGGTCTCTCGCTTTCGGGGGGGCAGCAGCAGCGTCTGTGTATTGCCCGTTCAGTGGCGGTCAAGCCCAAAGTCATTCTTCTCGATGAGCCCACCTCGGCCCTCGATCCCATTTCAACCGCAAAGGTCGAGGAGCTGGTGCACGAGCTCAAGACCGACTACACCGTTGCAATCGTGACCCACAACATGCAGCAGGCGGCGCGCGTCTCTGACTTCACGGCTTATATGTACCTGGGTGAGCTTATGGAGTTTGGCAAGACCGACGAGATCTTCATCAAGCCCAAGCGCAAAGAGACCGAAGACTATATTACGGGTCGCTTCGGCTGAGGCTTGCTCTGAACTAGCGCTGCAATGCCAGGGGGCTGGGCTCTCGCGAGAGTTCGGTCCTCATCGGCACCAGGGCCCCAGCGAACTGCTCTGTGGCCCGCTCCCAAGTGAATTCCTTGGAGCGTTGAATGGCCCGCAGCCGAGGGATGCTTAAGCAGTCGATGCAGGCCTCTCTGAGGTCATCCTTGAGGCTTCCCGCTCCGGAGGCTCCCACCACATCGATTGGGCCTGCCACCGGGTAGGCCGCAACGGGCAATCCGCAGGCCATGGCTTCGACCATCACCAGGCCAAATGTATCGGTGAGGCTGGGGAATACAAAAACATCGCCCTTGCTGTAAATCTCGGCCAATTCGGTCTGAGGAAGAACGCCGATCCACCGAACCTCCGGGTAGCGTGCCTTAAGGTCGGCCTCCATCGGCCCCTCTCCCGCCACCCATTTCTCACCCGGTAGATCGAGCTTCAAGAAGGCCTCGACGTTCTTCTCTACGGCCAGACGACCCACGTAGATGAAGATGGGATGTTCTTTGGAGGGGGGCGCCTGTATGCAGCGCGGATTGAAGATCTGGTGATCGACCCCGCGGGACCAGAAGACCACGTTCTTGAAGCGCCACGTCTCGAGGTCGGTGATGATGGCCTGGGTGGGCGCGAGAACGGCCGAAGAGGGGGAGTGAAATCGCCGAAAGAGGGCGTAGAGCCAGGAGACCGGAATGCCCGTGCGCGCATTGACGTACTCAGGAAACCTTGTGTGAAAGGCGGTGGTGAACTGCCAGCCGCGCCGAAGTGCTGCGGCCCGTGCAGCCCAGCCCAGGGGTCCCTCGGTGGCAATGTGCAGGGCATCGGGCTGGGCCTTCTCAATCTCGGCCTCGATGCGCTTGGAGCCCACCAGGGCCAGGCGAATCTCAGGGTAGCTTGGGCACGGCACCGACTTGAAGAGGTCGGGCGTCAACATCTTGACCTGCATTCCCATGGCCTCTAGATGCGCCCGGGTATTGCCGAGAGTACGAACCACACCGTTGACCTGGGGGTGCCAGGCGTCGCTCACAATGAGTACGTTCTTAAAGGCCTTTGATGGCGACAAGCTTGTTCTCCTTGAGTCTTTTCTCGATGGGCTTTCGGTAGGGCCAGTGAATCAGTTTGAGTTCGCCCTGATGGGTCTCGACAAGCGCCGAGAGGCTCTCGACCCAGTCGCCGTCGTTGCAATAGAGGGTGCCGTCAATCTCGCGAATTTCAGGGCGATGAATGTGACCACAGACCACGCCGTCGTAGCCGCGTCGCTTGGCCTCCATGGTCAGGGCCTCTTCAAAGGCGGTAATAAACGAGACCGCGTTTTTCACCTTGTGCTTGAGGTACTGCGAGAGCGACCAGTAGGAGAGGCCCAGCCGATGGCGAATGAAGTTGAAGGTGTCGTTGACCTTGAGCGCCACGGTGTAGGCAGAGTCACCCAGGTAGGCCAGCCACTTTGCATACTGGATCACTCCATCGAAGAGGTCGCCATGGGTCACCCAGAGGCGCCTTCCGTCGCGCATCTCGTGGCAGGCCTCGTTGAGAATCTCAATCTCGCCAAAGGTCATGCCAAGGAATTGCCGCAGGCCCTCATCGTGGTTCCCCACGATGTAGGTCACCTTTGTTCCCTTACGCGCCTTCCGGAGAATCTTCTGAACAACGTCGTTGTGCGATTGTTTCCAGTACCAACCCCGCTTGAGCTGCCAGCCGTCGATAATGTCACCCACCAGGTAGAGCTGGTCACTGTCGTTGCAGCGCAGGAAATCCAGAAGGAAATCGGCCTTGCAGCCGGGGGTGCCAAGGTGAATATCAGAGATCCAGATCGCCCGGTAGTGGTGGCCTTCCGGATCGAGCTCGAAGTGTTCTCGTGGGTTCACGGACTTGAATCGTCCGCCTGCCCAGTGACGCACAGATGACCGGGCTGTGAATTTTTAGTGACAGTACGAATCAGGGCCACCTTGGGTTTTAAACTCGCAACCGGATAGGACAGGAAATGATTAGAGAATTGATGGGATTGGCAAGGCGTCGCTTTGTCTCGGCGCTGGTGTATTCAATCGAGGGATTCGGAGCCGCATGGAACTCCGAGGAGGCCATCAAGGTGGAGATGGCCTTGCTTCCCATCTTGGTTGGGCTAGGGCTCTACTTTGGCGAGACAGGATTGGCCAAGGCCATGTTGGTGAGTGTGGTGGTTCTTGTGGTGGTCGTGGAGTTACTCAACACCGCCATCGAGAAGACCATCGATCGAATTTCAACCGAACACAATCTATTGTCAAAGAAGGTCAAAGACATGGGGAGTGCGGCGGTATTGGGAGCCATCTTGAATGCGGTGGTGGTCTGGGTTTTGGTCTTGATGTGAACACCAATTGGGAGTCTGCGAGATGAGCGAGAGAAAATCACCCGAGGCCATCGCCCGTCAGCGGGCAGACCTCATCGATAGCTACGACGAAGAACTCGAGATGGAACTCGACGACGATTTAATTGGCGAGTTTCTTATGGAGACTCCCGGTGACGCCTCCAGAGGCGAGGCCCACGCCGCGGACGACGGTGAACTCGATCGCCGCACCTACTTCCGAGAACTATTCCGGCTGCAGGGTGAGTTGGTGAATCTTCAGGACTGGGTGGTGGCCAACAAACTCAAGCTGGTGGTGATCTTCGAGGGCCGGGACGCGGCGGGCAAGGGCGGTGCCATCAAGCGCATCACCCAGCGGCTCAACCCTCGGGTCTGTCGCACCGTGGCGCTCACGGCGCCCAGCGAGCGAGAGAAGACCCAGTGGTATTTCCAGCGCTACGTTCCGC
Organism: Pseudomonadota bacterium; assembly: GCA_046048075.1. Taxonomy (GTDB): domain Bacteria; phylum Pseudomonadota; class Gammaproteobacteria; order Burkholderiales; family Burkholderiaceae_A; genus Hahnella. The sequence goes on along the minus strand of JBJOGU010000087.1, from coordinate 2,222 downwards.
ACCTGCCCGCGGCGGGCGAGATCGTTCTCTTCGACCGGTCTTGGTACAACCGGGCCGGGGTCGAGCGGGTGATGGGCTTTTGCTCCGATGCCGATGTCGAGGAGTTCTTCCGCAGCGTCCCAGAGTTTGAAAAGATGCTGGTTCGCTCCGGCATCGTACTGATTAAGTACTGGTTCTCCATCAGCGATGAAGAGCAGCATGCGCGGTTCACCATGCGCATTAAAGACCCACTCAAGCAGTGGAAGCTCTCACCCATGGACCTCGAGTCTCGGGTGCGCTGGGAGGCCTATACCAAGGCCAAAGAGGCCATGCTCGAGCGCACGCACATACCAGAGGCCCGCTGGTGGGTGGTAGAGGGCAATGACAAGAAGCGGGCGCGGCTCAACTGCATTGCCCACCTGCTCGAGCAGATTCCCTACCAAGAGATTGCGCATCCGGAGGTGATTCTTCCAGCCAGGGTTCATAACCCCGACTACAGCCGCGCGCCGGTGCCCGAATCCCTCATTGTTCCCAATCGCTATTTGTAGGGCGTTCCGAAGTCAGGGCATTCCGTCGGGGACCATGCGGGCATGGTCCCCTACTGGGTCACTCGAAAGATGTAAAGCTGGGCTGGATTTCGAGTGCCTCGAGCCATCCAAAGAATAGATTGGCGAGTCGATTTTTCATAGCGATTGTCCAGGAATGAGTCCGAAGTGTCTGGCATAGCGAGGCGTCATCTCATCGATGGCCAATAGCATCATGAAGTCTGCGGTGTTGAAATCTGGATCCCAGCTGGGCTCTCCACAGGCTTTGGCGCCCACTCGAACATAGCCTTTAATTAGTGGTGGCTCCTGGGGCTGCTCCGCGGCAACAATCTTCTCCATGGGCAGCCTGTTCTTTGGAGTGACTCGAAGTCCGGGTTCGGCCAGACTCTTCTCGGACAACGATTCCCAGATGGCCTTCGCATTCTGACCGCCGTCGCGCATGCTCACACTCGCGCAGCCCATTAAATAGCGATACCCGTGGAACTTCATATAGCGGGAGATGCCCGACCAGAGCATCATGATGACGGCGCCGTTGCGATGGTCGGGGTGCACGCACGAGCGTCCCAACTCCACCATGTCATTGCGCAGGCCTCTCAGACTGGTGATGTCGAACTCCGATTCGCTGTAGTAACCCCCCAGCCGGCTTGCCTGCTGGGGAACGAGGATGCGATAGGTTCCCACCACGTCCTGGGTGGCCTGGTCTCTCACCAGAAGGTGGTCGCAGTGGGGGTCGAATCGGTCTTCATCGAGGCCGGCGCCGCTGTCCACAAAGTGGGCCCCAAACTCCTGCTGAAATACTTGAAAACGCAGTCGTTGGGCCTCGCGAACGTCCTCGAGCCCCTGGGCGAGGCTCACGCAGTAGCGCTCGTCGCTCATCTTGGTGACTGCCGCGGCCTCTGCAAGCAACCGGCCCGAACCCAAGGGGTAGTGGTGATGCAGGATATGAGAGTGGCGCTGACCGAGGGGTGAAGCGCTGTATTTCTTCTTTAGATTGTTGACGATAATTTTGGTGACGCGAGCCGCTTTGATGAGCGGCTTGGAAGCCAGTGGCTTCCCAAGGAGACTGAGTCGGATCGGCGCATTCAAGTGGCGTGCCCCCCTAGTTGGTTTGCACTATCCTGCGATCAAAAGATGACGACCAGGTTTCTTCCCTGTGAAGAATCTATGACAGATCATTGGCAGGCCTGGGCTTGGTATACTCCCCAACTCTCGGGGTGTAGCGCAGCCTGGTAGCGCATCTGCTTTGGGAGCAGAGGGTCGGGAGTTCGAATCTCTCCACCCCGACCAACAACTGCCGGTAGCTCAGTTGGATAGAGCAACAGCCTTCTAAGCTGTAGGTCGGGGGTTCAATTCCCTCCCGGCAGGCCAGGAAGTTTTTTCGAAATTGATTGCGTGGTGGCCGTAGCTCAGTTGGTAGAGTCCCAGATTGTGATTCTGGTTGTCGTGGGTTCGAGTCCCATCGGTCACCCCATCCACCCCACGCAATTTCAAACGGCAGGCCTCAGGCGCTGGGGACAAAGTCCTTGTCACCTTGCTGCTTGCGCTCAAATTTTAAGAATTGGTAGTAGCCGCAGGTCTTGCCATTCGGATACTCGCGACACACGGCTGGTCGGGCCTGGTAGACGGTGCAGCGCCGCTTCACCGGATCGAGAAACTGGCAGGTGGATTTGTAGACATCGTCCTTGCGGTGTCGAAGAA
>JBJOGU010000086.1:0-3501 GCA_046048075.1 Pseudomonadota bacterium | reverse complement strand
CGCCGGGCTTAACCCGAGCGTGGAGATCTTCGAACGACTTTCGGAATCCTTCAAGCGTTAGGTCGCCGTCTTGAAGGATGGTCATATTGGCAGGCGGAACCCCGAGTCGGTCTGCAATCTCCGCTGCACTCTTCATGTCTTGCGGAATGCCCTTGAGCTGAGAAATTCCTTGGACTTGGTACTGGCCCACGCCCATGATGAGCGCATGGATTTGGCCCGATGCAGGTCGCTTGTAGCCACGGATGCCGGTGGTAATCACCATGTCCTTGCCGGCCCGTCCCGCACTCACCCCCAGAAGGCCCGATGAGGCGGATGCAGACCGACTCTTGAGGGCGTCCGACAGCACCCATCCTCTCTGGCCCCGGACCTCTACCTCTGCCCAGGCACCACTGTAGCGAAGCACTTTTAGTGACTCGCCAGAGGAAAGTCGTTGTAAAACGGAGGCGTCTCTGAACCGATCGCCACGAAGTTCGGTGGCTTGGATGGTCTGATTGTCCGCCTGCGCAAACACTGCAGGCACGGCGGCATTGAGCATAAGCGCGAGTGAGAGGCGCAGGGCAAGGGTGTGGGTCTTGAGGTGACTTTTCATGAGAGCACTTTGGAGGGAAGCTTATGGAGTGGGGGAGGCCTTGGTTGGGGGATTCTTGACTGCGGCATTGGCTGGCTTGTTGGGATCTTCTGGCGGCTTGCCAGCGAAGACGCCTCGAATCAGCCAGGAGCTGCGAACGTCCTTTGACAATCCTGTGAGTTCGGTCGAGAGCTGCCCAGAGCGTTGAGAGAGTTGCGTGAGTTCCTTGGATAAGACCGTTAACTCCTTGGTGAGCTGCGTGATGTTGCCCTCGAGGGACGAGACCGATCCCCGCGTCTCCTTCAGTGTGAGCTGGGTCTCGACCATGACCTTATTGAGATTTTCAAGGGTGACATCGGTACTGCCCATCGCCTTGACCAAGCTTGGGTCATTGAGCCGGTTGTTGAGGGACTGAAGTGTAAGAGTGAGTTGGGCCAGAACGGGGTCCACTCTCTCGGCCAACTGCTTGCCGAAGTCACCCATGCCTGCCGCCGGGCGAACTTCGATGTGACTATTCTTGGCGAGGGCCGACCCCTCAGACTGAAAGCCATGCAGGTCCAGGGCGGCAATGCCGATGAGTTGGTCGCGCGAGAGTTCCAGATAACTGCCTTGGCGAAAGAATCCGGCCTGGGCTTGTTGAACCGCGATCTCTCCGTCTACGGTCCCTTTGGCATTGAGTTGCATATTCGCCAAGCGCCCAACCCGAAACCCGGAGACTCTCACAGGCATGCCCACCGACAGGCCACTGCCCGTCTCGCTGGAGAACCGGAGAGTTAATTCTTGATCAAACCACCCTTGCTTTGTGGCTGCCGTGATGAGCCAGAGAAGCAGTAATAGGATGGGCCCACCGATCCAGAGATAGGGCCTGAATCTGCTCAATTTAGGACTGGGGATCATGGCCTTCCGAGGGTTGGTTAAATGGTTGAGTCGCCAAATTCTGCAGTGTGACCACCGCCTGTGCAAACGCAAGAAGCCCGACGGATTTTGCACTCTGGGCGTCCGGGTCGGCGGGGGATGTCTGCCATTCGAGAGGCCTTTGCGCGGATGCGATGACTTTAGACTTCGGAGCGATTCTGTCAAGGCATCGCTCGAGAACCGGGATGAGTGAGATGCCGTTGGATTTTGTTATGAAGACGTGGGTTTGTTGAAATGCCTCAGCAAATGCACCCATCTGCTCTGTGCCCTCGAGCACGGGCAATACGTCGACGTCTTTTTTCTGTGTTGCGGCGATAAGAGTCTCGTGCCAGGTTTTAATCTCGGGTCCACTCAAGGTGCTGGTGCGAAAGGCAATCCATTGGAAGTCACCTGAATTTCCCGTTTCACCCATGAGTCGGTGATGGAGTGCGACACGGCTGGTGGGAAGAATCTGTGCGTTAAATAGTTTCCCCGCAGCAAAGAAAGCAGTTCCGTAGGCGACCGCAGCGGAAAAGTTCAGATAGACGTTAAAGAGCGATAGAACGAACCAAGCAAGTGCCAAGCCGCTGAACTGCGCAATTAGGAAGTAGATATTGATGTTGTCTGGCCGCACAAAGCGAAAGAAGAGTATGGCCATTCCAAGAACAAACAAGACCGCCACAGTGGCTGCAAAGGCTTCGTCTGAGGGGGCAATGGTCTGTCCCCGCAGGAGATTGTCGATGGCCGTTGCCAGCGCTTCTAGCCCGGGATAAGGGTTCCCCATGGGGGTGGCCTTGAAGTCTTGAAGCGCCGGGGCGGTTGATCCAATGATGACAACCTTCCCTTTGAGTGCGGCCAGATCAGTTGCGCTGAATAGCCTGGTTTGCGCCGGTCTGGCCAAGCTCGATACCGATACGTATGGGAGCGTGAATGCAGGGCCATGCCAGTTGATGAGAAAGTCAGTCTCTTTTGCGATGGGCAATTCAAAGTGCCGTGCGATGGCAGTGGCATAGGAGTCGAACTCGTAACCGCCGTGCCGCAGGGTGCTGGGGTATCGGCGAAGTACCCCGTCGGAGTCGGTGTAGACATTTAAAAAACCGAGCCTTCCGTAATCAAGGGCCGCCGGAAGTTGCGGCAGAAGGACCGCCATGGTCTCGGCCGAAGCGCCTTGCGTGAGAGATGCTTTGGCTGCGTCGATCGATCTTGCGCCGGGCAGAGCCCTTGTTGGAATCTCGCTCTTGGCGTCGTTCTCTGGCGAGAGCCGCACCATTGGAAAAAAGATGGGGTAGCGCGTCGATGCCCGCTCAATGGCGCGATCGAATAGGAGGTCGCTCTCTGGGCGCAGGCTGTCTTTATCAGAGAAGATGATGTCGAATACAACCGCCTTTGGGCCGACCTCTTCCAGCGCACTCAGGAGTTCCGCAAATGCATGGTTCGGCCAAGGCCAGCGGCCTAACCTCGGGCTGAGCGCCGCAAGCGAGCCTTCGTCGATATCCAAGATCACGACATCAGGACTCGGCGTGGGCTTGTCGAAGCGAATAGAGACAAGGGTGTCGTAGAGCGCGCCACTCACTTTGTTCAGTGAGAACTGTCCCCAATAATCTGCCGCGATGACAAAACAAAACAGACCGGCAATAAGCCAGTGGCCCCACCTGCCAAAGCGAAGCATCCACTCGCCAGTTTGTCGCTCGACTTGGCCGACCAAGCGGCTGATTGCTTGCATTTGCGGGCCTAGGTGGCTCTAATGAGCCAGAAAAGTGCGGTTGGGACGATGACTGCCAACATGCTCAGCGTGGCGGAGCGGCCTGCGGTTCGCGCGATCTCGCGATCGTTGCGAGCACCGGCATTCGCCGCATAGATCGCTGCCGCGCCGATCATCGCCGAGATGGTCATTGCGAGAACTCCGTCTAGGAGCCACTCGTAAGCGGGCCGTGCTGTTAGAAAAAGATCGATCGCTGCGCCGCTGGCTCCTGGCAATCGCCACTCGATGGCAAGGATTGAGCCGATTGCCGCGCTCAACTGCAGGAGACTGCAGGTGG
>JBJOGU010000085.1:0-5032 GCA_046048075.1 Pseudomonadota bacterium | reverse complement strand
GGTCTGCAATAATCCGCAGCGTCAACCGCCGTTGGCTTTGCAACTGCGCGTGCAGGACCACCGAGGTTGACTCGAACTCTGGCTGTTGAAGCCTGCCCAGCCCCTCTGAGAGCATTCGGCCAAGCGGTTCAAGCCCCGCGACATCAATGCCCAGGTGCTGTCCCAGCCAGTCATTGACTTCGGTATGGTCCATGGGTTGATTGCGCGCGTTGTGGAGGACCCACTCCCCGAGGGGCGCCTCCAATTTGGACGACCTGGCCATGTTCTCTATGGCCGGTCTGAGACTGCGTCTGAGAATGGCCTGGGACCGCCCCCAACTGTCTTGCAAAAACACAATATCGGTGGCCTGATCGGTGGACCCAGAGACCCACTCGAAGCGGCCGCTCATGCCACGGTCCACGCCCTCGACGTTGACCGCGAATCGGCCGATTAGAAGGGTTGATGCGAGGGGCTTTAGTCGATTTCCAGGGCCTTCGGGCAAGCCTGGGTTGCCCGAGCCACCCGAGCCACTAATGCCCGCTGCCCGGCTCGGGTCGCGCTCCTGGAGGTGCCCACAGCCAACGGCCGATGCAAGAATCGCCAAGATTAAAAGCCTTTTTTTAAGCACCATGAAGCCCCGGGCTCGGTTGGCCCCTGGTGTGCTGCAGTCGGCCCTCATTGCCCGCTGGGAATCGAGGGCGCAAGCCGATCGAGAGGAATGGCCAGGCGCTCGAGCGTCTTGAACAAGACCTTGTTATGTGGGTCGTTGCTCAGGCCGCGCCGCCATGCTGCAAGGGCCTGGTCGGTCTCTCCCATGACCCAGAGCACTTCTCCCAGGTGGGCTGATATCTCCGCATCGGGCTGCTTGGCATGGGCCTTCTGAAGCCATTTTCTGGCCTGGGTGAGTTTTCCTTGTCGAAACAGCACCCAGCCCATGCTGTCGAGAATATGTGCATCGTTTGGAGAAAGCTGAACCGCCGCCTTGATTAGGTCGTTGGCCTCCTGCAGTCGCTCGCCGCGATCGGCCAGGCTGTACCCAAGAGCATTTAGTGCGTGGGCGTGCTTGGGATCCTTGGCAATGAGTTGCCGCAGAAGTGCCTCCATTTCTTGCGGACGACCGGCCTGCTCATTGAGCATAGCGCGCGCGTAGAGGACAGAGGGCAGGCTCAGGTCCGGCTGGGCCACCGCTTCCAGGAGTTGCAGCCCGGCGAGTTTATCGGGACTGCGAGAGGCAAGGCCAGAGAGCCGATCGTAGAAGGCCTCCAACTTCTTGTCCTTACGAGCCAGCTCGCGGCGCTTGATGAGTGAGGCCACCAACTCCTCTCGCTGGCCCAAGAGAACCTCCAGGGCATCGACAGTGTCCTGGGCCTCCTCCTCGTTGGGTGCTGCGGCGAGCCATATTCTTGCGGACTTGAGTGCCTGCGGCCCCGAACGGGCGCTCAGGGCGAGCTTGGTGGCACGCTCGGCGACATTGGCCTGTCCCGTCTCCTCCGCCAGGGCACCATAGGTAGCGGCAGCAAGTGCGAGCTGCCCTTCCTGAACGGCCAATTCACTCACAAGTATCTGAAAGACCATGCGTGGGGCCATGGCCTGGAGTTGGGCTGCGGTGCGCGTGGAGAGACTCGTGGATGGGCTGACGCCAGCGGCTTTGCGCTCTCCAGTGTTCGCCTGCAATGGCGCCGCGCCGATAAGGCCCAGGAAAAAAAGAAGGACAAGCCGAGGCATCATGGCATCTACAGTACTCTAGATTCCCGTCTCAAAAAGCCCAATGCCAGAGTTGCCCGAAGTGGAGGTTCTTGTCCAAGAGTTGGCTCCCCACCTTGCGGGTCAACGAGTCCAGGCTATCCGTTGCAGTGGCTTGCGCCTGCGGCGCTTCAACGGCGATGCCAAGGCACTCGAGGCTTTAATTGGTCAACGGATCCGAGCTGTGACTCGAAGGGCCAAGACCATCGTTATTGGTCTGGACCGTCACTGGCTCCTGGTTCATCTGGGCATGACGGGAAACCTGAGTTGGTCTGCCGACCAGGCCAAGTGCGCCGTATTGGCCAATGCGGCGGCCCCGAAGGAAGACGCCTTGCACCGGCATTGGCAGTTACGCCTCACCAATGGCCTGCTCGCTTACGTTGACCCAAGGCGATTCGGTGACCTCTGCCTTGTGCCGCATGCCGAAGGTGCGACTGGATCGAAGAGGCATGAAATTCCAAGCGATGCGGCCTTGGGCCTTCAAGGCCTTGGCCCCGAGCCACTCTCTGCAGACTTCTCCGGCGCATCGCTCTATACCGCCTCTCGCGGCGTTCGGCAGGCCATCAAGCCATGGCTCATGAATGGCCGGGCCGTGGTGGGTGTGGGCAATATCTACGCGAGCGAGGCCCTCTTTCGATCGGGCATTCACCCCGCCTTGGCGGCGGGTCGGCTCAGTCGGCCCCGCGCGCTGCGACTTGTAGAGACGCTGGTCGCCGTGCTTCAAGAGGCTATTGGGGCGGGGGGAAGCACCCTGCGGGACTACCGCCATGCCGATGGTTCAATCGGGGGCTATCAGTCCGGGCATCGTGTCTATGGGCGAGAGGGGCTGCCCTGCGAGACCTGCTCAAGACCAATTCGACGAATGATTCAGGCCCAGCGCTCGACATTCTTCTGTGCGGGTTGCCAGCGACGATGAGCCCCACCCGATTCTCAGAGGCTGTGCTTGCATGGGGAGCAACCCATGGCCGCCGCGGCATGGCGTGGCAACCAATGGCGGGAGCAACGGCCAACCCCTATTTTGTCTGGCTCTCGGAGATCATGCTCCAGCAGACGCAGCTCACCACTGTGCAGGCCTATTTCGATCGATTCATTCAGAGATTTCCAAGCGTCGAGGACCTGGCGGGCGCTGCGCTCGATGACGTGCTCGCGCAATGGAGTGGCCTTGGCTATTACCGGAGGGCAAGAAATCTCTGGGCCTCGGCACGGCTCATCTGCAAGACCGGTGAGGCTGTCTTTCCCCGAACGCTGGCCGACTGGGTTGCACTTCCCGGGGTTGGCCGTTCTACAGCCGCTGCCATTGTGTCGGTGGTCTATGGGCAGCGCGAGGCGATTCTGGATGGCAACGTGAAGCGACTCCTTGCGCGCTGCACGGCGGCTCCCGAGCCATGGGCAAGCACTGCGCTCGAGCGCGCGCTCTGGCCCATGGCCATTGAGCGACTGCCACCCCCGGGGTCGGAGGGGGTCATGCCGCTCTATACCCAATCGATCATGGACCTAGGGGCCACGATCTGCTTGCCTCGCCAACCCCTCTGCAGTCGCTGCCCGCTCACCGAGGTCTGTGAGGCATATGGTATGGATGCGGTGGACCGCTACCCGATGCCGCGTCTTCAAAAGGACCGGCCACAGGAACACCGCCGCTGGCTTCTCATTTCAGATGGACCACTCTGGTGTCTAGTGCAGCGGCCAGAGGATGGAATCTGGGCGGGGCTCTGGACGCCGCCCGAATGGCCAATGGCTCTGCAATGGCCGCAGGAATCGATGGGCGGTGGACAACTCGTTCACGACTTCACACACCGGCGGTGGATCATCGAGTGGCGGGAAATCAAGGCATCGGATATTCGCAAGCGATACGGCCAACCACCCAATGGACGCTGGTTCTCTCAGGCCGAACTGCTCGGCCTTGCTCTTCCCTCGCCCGTGAGAAAACTCATGGGCTCAATCGTTCGGTGATGTCCGGCGATGCGTTTGATTGAGGCGCGGCGGTCTGAATCAACCCAAGCGCAGTTGCGCAGGTCTGGATCCGATCAGTCGAGACCGCGGCCCATCAATGAACGGTGGCGCACGAGCACGGGCCAGTTCGCGCGAAATCGATTTGCGAGCGCCTCACAGCAGTAGACCGATCGATGCTGACCCCCGGTGCAGCCCACGGCCACAGTCAGGTAGCTGCGCTGCTCCTTCTGATAGTGGGGAAGCCATCGCTGCAGATAACCATCGATCTCATTGACCATCTCATCGACCGATGCATGCGCCCTGAGAAAATCGACCACCTTCTTGTCTTTGCCCGTGAGCTCGCGAAGCTTGGGCTCATAGAAGGGGTTGGGCAGGCAGCGTGCATCGAAGACCAGGTCCGCATCAAGGGGGATTCCCTCTTTGTAGGCAAACGACTGGAAGGAGAGGGTCAGTGGCGCGGCCTTGAGTGTGAGCAGCTCGCGCACCCAGCTGCGCAGTGCCGAGGACTTGAGGTCACTCGTGTCGAGGGGCATGCCAAGGTCTGCATAGCCGGCCATTAAATCTTGCTCCAACTCAATGCACTCGCGAAGCGATCGCCCGCCTCCTTCTTCGTTGGCGCGTCCCGCATCGTCATGGCTCAGGGGGTGGCGACGCCGGGTCTCTGAATAGCGTTGAAGAAGAATCTCGGGGCGGGCCGTGAGAAATAGAACGGTGGTGTTGATGCCCTTGTCTCGGAGGTGTTCGAGTGTGCCGGTCAGGCCTTCGAGATCGACCCCTGTTCTCGCGTCGATTGCGGCGGCCATTCGGGTCTCGCCCTTTTCCAGCAGCGACTCCACCAGTCGTTGGAGCAGCGCCGGTGGAAGGTTGTCAACGCAAAAATAATCGGCGTCTTCAAGCGCATTAAGGACCACTGACTTGCCCGAGCCCGAGAGCCCTGTGAGCAGAACCAGACGAGAGGGGGCACCGGTCATGTATTGCTTCCGTTCTCTTCGCTAGTCCGCATGGCGGCCTGCTGCCGGTCCATAAAGGCCTTGACGGTGTCGAGCCCGCGCATCTGAAGCACGGTGTCGCGAACCGCGGCCTCGACCAGAACCGCGAGATTCCTGCCTGCAGCAACGGGAATGACCACTTTTCTTATGGGCAGGCCGAGCACTTCCTCCTGCAGGGCCTCGAGTGGGAGCCGCTCGTATTCATCGATGGCTGAGCGTCGAACGAGCTGCACGATGAGACGAAGCCGAAGTTTACGTCGCACGGCGGTCTCACCAAAGATGGCCTTGATATCAAGCAGTCCAAGGCCGCGGACCTCCAGAAGGTTGCGAAGCAACTCGGGGCATTTGCCCTCAACGGTATCGGGTGCGAT
>JBJOGU010000084.1:0-2986 GCA_046048075.1 Pseudomonadota bacterium | reverse complement strand
TTCCTGCGCTGGGTGTCACGCCTGTCTCTGCCATCAACTTGGCCGCAGCGGGCATTGCAACTCCTGCGGAACCAGCGGCTTTGGATATCGCTGAAGTGGCTGTGGCTGCAGGGGCAGGCGTTGGGGCAGATGCCGCAGAAGATGCGGTTGCAGGCGGCGATGCACTGGCCTTGCCCTCGCTGTCGATTGTCGCAATGACTTCACCACTGGTCACACTCGCGCCGTCGGTCTTGACGATCTCGGCGATCACACCTGCAGAGGGTGCTGGTACCTCTAAGACTACCTTATCTGTCTCGATTTCAATCAAGATCTCATCGACCTTGACTGCTTCTCCGAGCTTTTTCTTCCATTGGAGCAATGTGGCCTCGGAGACGGATTCAGAAAGCTGGGGGACTTTCACTTCATGCATTGACATGGATGAGACTCTCTCGGATTTTGAAAAATTCGTTTATTCGGTGTCCTGTTCGCCTGCCTTGGCTTAGACCAGCTGAGGGTTCTTCATCTTTGCGAACGCAGCTTCCAGCAGAGCCTTCTGGGAGGCGACATGCTTCTCCAAATAGCCAGAGGCAGGAGAGGCGGAAGCTGGTCTCCCCGCGTACCCAAGCTTGGTTCCCTCGGGTAGATGGTCTCGGAAGTTTTGCTGGATTTGAAACCAAAAGCCTTGATTCTGCGGTTCGTCCTGGACCCAGATCACCTCGCTGGCCGATGGGTACTTGCGCATCTCGGCACCGAAAGATTTGTGCGGGAATGGATAAATCTGCTCCACCCGCATGATTGCAACATCGTCTCGCGAGCGCTCCGTCCGCTGGTTGACGAGGTCGTAATAGACCTTGCCTGAGCAGACCAACACCCGCTTGACCTTCTTCGGATCGATATCGGCAGACTGCTCACCAATCACCGTTTGGAAACGTCCCTTGGTGAACAACTCGATGGGCGAGGCGGCGTCCTTATTCCTGAGCAGTGACTTGGGGGTGAACACGATGAGCGGCTTACGGAATGGGCGAATCATCTGACGGCGCAGGACATGAAATATCTGGGCCGCTGTGGTGGGCTGCACCAGTTGCATGTTTGTATCCGCGCAGAGTTGCAGGAAACGCTCGGGTCTGGCAGACGAGTGCTCTGGGCCTTGGCCCTCGTAACCGTGGGGCAAGAACATGGTGAGGCCACTCTGGCGCCCCCATTTCACCTCCCCAGAGGAGACGAATTGGTCGATAAGAACCTGGGCCCCATTTACAAAGTCGCCGAACTGCGCCTCCCAAATAACGAGCGTGTCGGGAGAGGCCGCCGAGTATCCGTACTCGAATCCGAGAACGGCCTCTTCGGAGAGCACCGAGTCGATGACAGTGAACTTGGCCTGCTCGGGCGATACATTCTCGAGTGGAACGTAGGTTCCCGTGTCGGACTGCGTGCGGTTCTGATCGTGCAGTACCGCATGGCGATGGGTAAAGGTTCCCCGCCCGCAATCCTGGCCGCTCAGACGCACGGGAAAACCACTTGCCACGAGGCTCGCGAATGCCAGGTGCTCACCCATGCCCCAGTCGAGATTCATTTTCCCCTCGCCCATTGCTCGGCGGTCTTGCACGACCTTTGCGACCAGAGGGTGAAGGGTAAAGCCTTCCGGAACAGTGGTGATGCGGTCGGCCAGACGGGCCAGCTCCGCGGCGGGCAAGGCCGTATCGGCTTCGTCTGTCCACTTCTTGTCCAAATAGGCTGCCCAATCGACCGCGAATCGGCTCTTGTAATTGGTTAGAACCGGCTCGCGCGTCTGGCGACCTTCGTCCATGGCCTCGCGATAGGCGCGCACCATCTCGTCACTCTCGCCCTCCGCGAGAACGCCTTGAGCAAGAAGTTTGTCTGCATAGAGCTGCCGAGTGCCCGGGTGCTGGGCAATCCTGCGGTACATCAGCGGCTGTGTCATTGCGGGGGTATCTTGCTCGTTGTGACCCAGCTTGCGGAAGCAGACAATGTCGATGACGACATCCTTGTGGAACTGCTTGCGGTAGTCCATCGCAATCTTGGTGACCAGAATCACAGCCTCGGGGTCGTCCCCATTGACGTGGAATACCGGTGCCTCAATCATCTTCACAACATCCGAGCAGTAGAGAGTCGAACGTGTATCACGGGGGTCGGAGGTGGTGAAGCCAATCTGGTTGTTGATGACAATGTGAACCGTTCCCCCAGTGCTGTAGCCGCGTGTCTGGGCAAGGTTGAGCGTCTCCATGACCACACCCTGGCCAGCAAAGGCTGCATCGCCATGAACCAAAATCGGAAGAATTTTCGAGCCGGTGTCGTCTCCGCGCCGATCCTGTCGCGCCCGCACCGATCCTTCGACCACGGGATTCACAATCTCTAGATGGGATGGGTTGAAAGCCAAGGAGAGGTGCACGGGTCCTCCAGGGGTGGAGACGTCGCTTGAGAATCCCTGGTGGTACTTCACATCGCCAGCCGGAAGGTCATCGGCGTGTTTGCCCTCGAACTCAGCAAAGAGGTCCTTGGGCATCTTCCTAAAGGTGTTGACAAGGACGTTTAGGCGCCCGCGATGGGCCATGCCAATCACAATTTCTTCCACACCGGACTCGCCTGCGAGCTGAATAACCTCATCCATGCATGCAATGAAGCTCTCCCCCCCCTCCAGGGAAAAACGCTTCTGACCGACATATTTGGTGTGGAGGTAACGCTCAAGCCCTTCGGCGGCGGTGAGGTTGCCCAGCAGCTTTTTCTTTGATTCGGGACTTAGATTGGGGTTGGTTCTCGATGACTCCAGACGCTCTTGGATCCATCGCTTCTCCACTGGGTCCATGACATACATGAATTCCGCACCAATCTTGCCGCAATAGGTCTCTCGAATGGCGGCAAGAATTTCCCTGAGGGACATCTGCTCTTGACCAAAAAAGAGGTTGTCGGCACGAAAGGTGGTGTCGAGGTCTGCCTCGGTGAAGTCGTAGAAGGCGGGTTCCAGTTCCGGAATATGCGGCCGCTCACGGAG
>JBJOGU010000083.1:0-2790 GCA_046048075.1 Pseudomonadota bacterium | reverse complement strand
TAATGGGCACGATCTGCGACTTGAAGCGCCCTTCCGCGATGGCCTTCGCCGCCCGAGTCTGCGATTCCAACGCGAATGCGTCCTGGTCCTCGCGGGTCAGGCCATGTTTGGCCGCCAGGTTCTCGGCCGTGATGCCCATGTGACCCACACCAAAAGGGTCGGTAAGGGTGGCAACCATCATGTCGACCAGCTTGGTGTCCCCCATCCGCGCGCCGGATCGCATGGCGGGACTCAGGTAACCTCCCCGGCTCATTACCTCGACGCCACCGCCAATGCCGTAATCGCTATCGCCGAGCAGTATGTTCTGGCTACTCGAGACCACGGCCTGCAGTGCCGAGCCGCAGAGTCGGTTGATGGTGAGGGCAACCGAGCTCATGGGGAGGCCCGCCTGAATGGAGACCACGCGGGAGACATACGGAGAGCGCGTTTCAGTGGGGATGCAGTTTCCAACCACGGTGTAGTTCACATGGTTGGGGTCCACGCCGGAGCGGGCAATGGCCTCCTTCATCACCATGCCGCCTAACTCGCATGGTTCAAGGCTCGAGAGACTTCCACTGAAACCACCGATGGCAGAGCGAACGGCGCTCAAAACAACGACTTCACGCATAAGGCCTCCTTTGATTTAACGCAATGAATGAATTCACATGGATGCAGGCGAAAGATTCCGCACGAACACGGCTTCTAGGTCGTAGCTGTCGGAGTCGGTCACCTCGATTTCGATAAACGCACCCACCTCCACTTCGATGGCGTGGCGGCTATTGGGATCCTTGTGCACGCGGATGATTCCGTCGATATCGGGTGCATCGCCAGGCCCCCTCGCGATGAGGCAGCCTTCGTCGGTATCAAAGCCATCAACGAGCGCTTGAATGCGCCTGCCTCGCCAGCGGGCCAGGCGTTTTGCCGAGATGTCCTCTTGGTGGGCCATCAGCCGATCCTGCCGCTCCTGTCGAACTTCGTCGGGAAGCGCGCCGTCAAGCGCATTGGCAGCCGCCCCCTCAACGGCGCTGTAGGCAAAGCAGCCAAGACGGTCAATCTGGGCCTCAGTCAGGAAATCGAGTAGGGTCTGAAACTGGGCCTCGGTCTCTCCTGGAAATCCGGCAATGAAGGTGCTGCGAATAGTGAGGTCCGGACACTGCTTGCGCCAAGCGTGTATGCGATCCAAGACCTTCTCGGCAGAGGCGGGTCGCTTCATTCGGCGCAGGACCTCGGGGTCGGCATGTTGAAAGGGAATGTCGAGGTAGGGAAGGATTGCTCCCTGCGCCATGAGTGGAATGACCTCGTCCACATGCGGATAGGGATAGACGTAATGGAGGCGGATCCAGACATCGAGTTCCCCGAGGCATTCGGCGAGTTCGGTCAGGCGGGTCTTGGTTGGGCGGCCGCTGACAAAGTCAGTTCGATACTTGATGTCTACTCCATAGGCACTGGTGTCTTGCGAGATGACCAGCAACTCCCTAACGCCAGACTTCACCAGGGCCTCTGCCTCACGCATGACCTCGCCAATGGGCCGTGACACCAAATCACCTCGCATGGAGGGAATAATGCAGAAGCTGCATCGGTGATTACAGCCCTCGGAGATCTTGAGGTAAGCGTAGTGGGGCGGAGTGAGCCGAATGCCTTGCTCTGGCACCAAATCCGTGAACGGATTATGGGGCTTGGGTAGGTGGGTATGGATCGCCTGCATCACCTCTGCAGTGGCATGCGGACCCGTGACAGCCAGTACTTTGGGATGGGTCTCGGTGATGAGGGACGCGCCTTCTTTGCCTGGTTTGGACCCGAGGCAGCCAGTAACAATCACTCGACCATTCTCCGCAATGGCCTCACCGATTGCATCCAGGCTCTCCTGCACCGCTTCATCGATGAAGCCGCAGGTATTGACCACTACTAGGTCGGCTTCCTCATAGCCGGAGGATATTTCATAGCCCTCGGCACGGAGCTGCGTGAGGATGCGCTCCGAGTCGACCAAGGCTTTGGGACAGCCAAGCGATACAAAACCAACGGTTGGCTGCGCCATTCTTGTGGCTTACTGGTCTTTTTTATTGGCGGGCGGAAAACCAAAGCCCGACATCATGGCCTTGGCATTGTTCTGTATTTGATCTTCCATCTGCATGAAGACCTTCTTGCTCTGTTCGATGTAGTTACTCATTAGGTTTTGCATCACTGGAGTCTGGCCCGCCATGAATTGGGTCCAGGCCTCCTGCCCTGCCGCTCCTTTCCCCGAGACAAAGGCCTGCGATTGCTCCTGCATCTTGTTTTGGATATCTGTGAACGCCTGAATATTTTTTTCTAGGTATGTTCCCATCATCCCCTGCATGGCGTTGCCGTAGAACCGAATGACATTCGCGAGCACTTGGGTTGAGAAGATGGGGACGCCGGCGGATTCCTCCTCGAGAATGATCTGCAGAAGGATATTTCGGGTGAGGTCTTCACTGGTCTTGGCGTCGACCACTGCAAACGCTTCTTGTGACAAGACCAACTCCTTGACATCCGCGAGCGTGATGTAGGTGCTCGTCTTGGTGTCATAGAGACGACGATTTGGATACTTCTTGATTAGCCTAAGTTGGTCTTGTTTTCCCATGTCCGCTCACTAATCCATTAACTCATATGCAGGCCACCGTTGAGCGAGAAGTCTGCACCCGTTGCAAAGCCGCTCAAGTCAGAGGCCAGCCAAGCCACAATTGAACCGATCTCCGCAGGTTCACCAAGTCGTTTGACCGGAATCGTGCCAACAATCTTTTCGAGCACTTCGGGTTTGATGGCACGAACCATGTCCGTTCCGATGTATCCCGG
>JBJOGU010000082.1:0-4639 GCA_046048075.1 Pseudomonadota bacterium | reverse complement strand
AACGACTTGTTCCGGGCGAAGGTGCTTGGCTAGAACCTGGGCAGAGTCGGTCATGGTGTCGGTGCCGTGGATGATAACGATGTGGCCCTCTTCTGCTTGGGCAACCCTCTGCGAAAGAAGGCGCCGGTCAGCGTCGTCCATGTCGAGGGAGTCTTTCAGCAAGACCTCCTCAGTTCGATAGACACAATGAAGACGTGCTTGTTGGGCCCACCGGCTTAGCTGGCTGTTCTTCGGAAGCCGCAGCTGCCCCTCAATTGGGTCATAGATTTTCTCAAATGTGCCGCCTGCACTCAGTATGGCAATCGGTTCGGAATAGAGAGTAGTTTGCATGCTTGGTCAATCGCGCAGATTAATGAGGAAGGGTTGGCGAGGTTCCGCCCAACAATGTCGAATGCGGTACCGTGGTCCGCGCTGGCTCTTACAAACGGCAATCCAACAGTAATGTTGACACCGGCATCAAGACCGTTGAGCTTGATGGGGATGAGGCCTTGGTCGTGATAGAGGGCAATGACCAAATCGAAATCCGGGTCGTGGCCGACGCGGGCCCTCATGAATACAGTATCGGCAGGGACGGGTCCGAGTATTGAAATGCCCGCTGCGGCAGCTTTCTTGATTGCAGGCGAGAGGATCTCCTGCTCCTCAGAACCAAACTGCCCGGCCTCTGAAGCGTGCGGATTGAGGGATGCCAGGGCAATTCTCGGGTCTTTAAGGCCAAAGAGCGCAGCAGCTTTCTTGGCGACTTTAAAAGTTTCAAGAAGGTCGGGGATGGTGAGCGTCTGGATGGCTTCCTTAAGTGGAAGGTGAATGCTGTGGAGAAGTACGCGGAGTTCTTTGTTGATCAGGGCCATTCGTACTGCTGGTGGTTGATTCGGATTGCTTAGATGGGCCAGAAACTCTGTGTGGCCCGGCCACGGCAGGCCCGCCATTTTTAGGCTTCGCTTAGAAATGGGTGCGGTAACGATTCCCTTTAGTATTCCCGTTTTGCAATGGGCGACAGCCATTTCAATGGCGGCCGCGGAGGCGAGGCCGCCTTCCTTGCTGTCGCTTCGTGAAGGGTAGGGGCCGAAATGTCCCGTGTCGATCATTGAGTCGGGATGCAGCGAGAGACCCATTTGCGATGCAACGGCCTTGAGATGGTGGGCATCGCCATAGAGTTTGCAGACGACATCGCGTCTCGGGGAGAGCGCGGACAGTGCTTTTAAGCAGATCTCCGGGCCGATGCCTGCCGGGTCTCCCATGGTGATCGCGAGGTGCGGGTTCGTTTCTTGTTTGCCCATGATTAGAGGATGATGCGCGATTCCGTTCTGATTGGAAAACTCGCGTGGAGATCGCTTGGGAGTTGCTGGTGTTTTTGGCCTTTGCCGCAATGGCGGCGGGTTTTGTTGATTCGGTGGCCGGTGGCGGGGGGTTGCTCCAGGTGCCCGCTTTGTTCGGAAGTCTGCCCCAGGCATCAACCGCCAGTCTCTTTGGCACCAATAAGTTTTCATCGATTGCTGGAACGGCCTGGGCGACATGGCGTTACACCAGGCATGTGAGGATCGATTGGCGGGTTGGGCTTCCAGCGGTTTTTGCCGCTGGAGTTTTTTCTTGGCTTGGAGCTTCAGCCGTTTCGCTTTTGACTCGTGAGGCCGCGCAGCCGCTGGTGCTGGTTCTTTTGTTGCTCGTCGCTTACGCGACGCTGCGCGACCGGGGCCTGGGCAAGGAGCATGCGCCAACCCTTTCACCCAAGAGGGCTTTCGGCGCGGCAATGCTACTCGGTGCGGGGATAGGGTTTTATGATGGATTTTTTGGCCCAGGCACCGGCGCCTTTCTGATATTCGTTTTCGTACGAGGCTTTGGATTCGACTTTCTTCATGCCTCGGCCCACGCCAAGTTGGTCAATGCCACGACCAATATAGGCGCTCTGCTTTACTTCATTCCCACCGGCGAAATTTTGTGGCTCTTGGCGGTGGTCATGGCTGTATCGAATGTGTTTGGCGCCACGCTCGGGACGATGCTGGCAATTCGGAGGGGAAGCGCTTTTGTTCGGCAGTTTTTTCTATTTCTTTTGGCAGTGCTCATTCTCCGAATGGCCTGGACAACGTGGGAGATGTTTCTATGAATGCACCTGAAACGGTGGGACTCAAAACAGTGGGCCATTGGATATCTGGTCGGCTTGTGCTCGATGACAAGGAAGAGGAGGGGGTGGTTTTTGACCCGGCTCTCGGGCGAGAGACCAAAAGAGTGAGATTGGCGGGCCCTCAGACGGTGTCTTTGGCCATGGACGCTGCGGCAAAGGCGTTTCCTGAGTGGGCGAACACTCCGCCCGTTCGCCGCGCAAGAGTTATGTTTGCGTTTAAGTCTTGGGTAGAGCAGAACAGGGAGGCGCTCGCAAAGCTTATTACATCCGAGCACGGCAAGACGCTTGACGATGCGCGCGGTGAAATCCAACGGGGCCTGGAGGTGGTCGAGTTTGCTTGTGGCATTCCACAGCTGCTCAAGGGCGAGTATACGGACCAGGTGGGCTCGGGCATTGATGCCTGGAGCCTAAGGCAGCCTCTCGGTGTTTGCGTTGGAATCAGTCCGTTCAATTTCCCAGTGATGGTTCCCATGTGGATGTTTCCCGTGGCTTTGGCCACCGGCAATACTTTTGTTATGAAACCCTCCGATCGGGATCCTTCGGCGACCCTTTTCCTTGCCGAGGGCTTGAAAGCCGCCGGTCTTCCAGATGGCGCATTCAACGTGATTCAGGGGGGCGCGTCTGCCGTGGAGGCACTCATCGACCACCCCAAGACGGCGGCCGTCAGTTTCGTGGGGTCCACGCCCATTGCGAGACTTGTTCATGCCCGAGCCTCTTCACAGGGCAAACGTGTTCAGGCCCTGGGTGGCGCCAAGAACCACTTGGTTGTGATGCCCGATGCCGACTTGGACCAGGCGGTTGATGCACTGATTGGTGCGGCTTACGGCTCGGCCGGGGAGCGTTGCATGGCGATTTCTGTTGCCCTTGCAGTGGGCTCTGTGGGAGACGCTTTGGTAACCAAGCTCGCCGAGAAGGCCAAGGCCATTAAGGTGCTGCCTGGAGCGGTGGCTGGCTCAGAGATGGGCCCGCTTGTCACCAAGGCCCACCTTGAAAAGGTCCTTGGCTTTGTCGCGCTCGGCGAGAAGGAGGGGGCAAAGCTGGTGGTGGATGGGCGAGGGTTTAAGCCTTCCGGGGCCGAAGAGGGCTTCTTCATGGGGCCTTGCCTGCTTGACCAGGTGAAGCCAAGCATGACGATCTATAAGGAAGAGATCTTTGGTCCGGTGTTGAGCGTGGTGCGGGTGAAGGATTTTGAAGAGGCGCTGGCATTGATCAATGACCACCAGTATGGCAATGGGGTCTCCATCTTTACTCGCGATGGCGACTCCGCCAGAGAGTTCAGCCATCGCGTCAGGGTAGGAATGATCGGAGTGAACATTCCCATCCCTGTCCCAATGGCTTTCCACTCATTCGGTGGCTGGAAGGATTCTTTGTTTGGGGATCACCACATACACGGTCCCGAGGGTGTCCGCTTCTACACGCGCTACAAGGCCATTACCCAACGCTGGCCCAAAGGCATTCGTTCGGGCGCTGAGTTTGTGATGCCCACAATGAAATAGTTGAGGAGTCGATATGGGTGTTCGAGAGGATTTGTTTTCTGGGCTAAGAGACCCGTCGCTATTGCGGACTGAGAGCCTCATTAACGGGGCCTGGGTTGGGAGTGGTCGGCGCTTTGCGGTGACCAATCCCGCCACTGGCGAGTTGATCGCTGAGGTTGTTGATTGTGGGGAGGCAGAGACGCGACTGGCCATTGAGGCCGCCTCTGCTGCTCTTCCATCCTGGAAGGGGCGACTGGCCAAGGAGCGGTCTGAGATTCTTAAGGCATGGCACGGCCTGATTGTTGATAACGCAGATGATCTGGCCTTGCTAATGACTATGGAGCAGGGCAAACCGTTGGCAGAGGCCCGGGGCGAGGTGCTCTACGCCGCGAGTTTTGTTGAGTGGTTCGCGGAGGAGGCCAAGCGGGTCTATGGTGAAGTCATTCCCCCAACCGTTGCAGGACGGCAGATCTTGGTGACCAAGGAGCCTATTGGTGTGACGGCGGCGATCACGCCTTGGAATTTCCCGGCGGCAATGATCACGCGTAAGTGTGGGCCCGGGCTTGCGGTCGGGTGTACTTCTGTGGTCAAGCCCGCAGAGGCAACCCCGCTGACAGGGCTCGCCCTGGGGGAGTTGGCGATCCGGGCTGGGTTTCCACCGGGGGTATTCAATGTGCTGACCGGAAGCGGTTCATCGGCCCCTGAAATTGGTCGTGCACTCTGCGGCGATAGCCGGGTCCGAAAGCTCTCGTTTACGGGCTCCACCGAGGTGGGAAGGCTTCTGTTTGCCCAGTCCGCCCCAACTATTAAGAAGCTCTCGTTGGAACTCGGCGGGAACGCGCCATTCATCGTTTTTGATGATGCCGATCTGGACCAGGCCGTCGAAGGCCTCATGGCCGCTAAGTTTCGGAACGCTGGACAGACCTGCGTCTGTCCCAATCGAATTTATGTACAGGCGTCGATCATGGATGCGTTTGCTCAACGTTTGGTCGGGCGGGTTGACTCTTTGAAGGTCGGTTCAGGGCTTGAGTCCGGGGTGCAGATC
>JBJOGU010000081.1:0-4028 GCA_046048075.1 Pseudomonadota bacterium | reverse complement strand
ACCCCCTATTCCTTCTTGATGAAGTCGATAAGATGGGAATGGATTTTCGTGGCGATCCGGCCAGTGCGCTGCTCGAGGTCCTCGACCCCGAGCAAAACAACACTTTTGTCGACCACTACATTGAGGTGGAGTACGACCTCTCGGACGTGATGTTTGTGGCCACAGCGAATTCGTTGAATATTCCGCCTGCACTGCTCGATCGCATGGAGGTCATTCGGCTCTCCGGTTACACCGAGGACGAGAAGGTGAGCATTGCCCAGAAGTATCTCTTGCCTAAACAAGTGAAACAGACCGGCCTCAAAGAGGACGAGCTTGTGGTTCAGGAGTCGGCCATTCGGGAAATCATTCGCAGCTATACCCGCGAAGCCGGTGTGCGGGGGCTCGAGAGGGAGATCTCCAAGATCTGTCGCAAGGTGGTGCGCCTCATTCTCACAGGGAAGGACAAGGGGCCCATCGAGGTCAAGTCAGAGAATATCGAGGATTTCCTCGGCGTGAAGAAATTCACCTTTGGCGTTGCCGAGAAGGAAGACCAGGTGGGCGAAGTCACTGGCCTGGCCTGGACCGAGGTCGGCGGTGAGTTGCTCATGATTGAGGCGGCTGTGATGCCCGGCAAGGGCAACATCATCCGAACGGGCTCGCTCGGTGACGTAATGAAAGAGTCTGTCGAGGCAGCGCGCTCGGTAGTGCGCAGCCGCTCGCGTCGGCTTGGCATCGCAGATGATGTCTTTGAGAAGCGCGACCTCCACATTCACGCGCCAGAGGGGGCCACACCCAAGGACGGCCCCAGTGCGGGCATTGCGATGACCACAGCAATGGTCTCCGCCCTCACGGGAATACCAGTGCGATCCACCGTGGCCATGACAGGCGAGATCACCCTCAGGGGTGAGGTGCTTCAGATTGGGGGCCTCAAGGAGAAGCTGCTTGCTGCGCACAGGGGCGGTATTAAAACAGTGCTCATCCCCGAGCAAAATGTTCGCGACCTCGCGGAGATTCCCGATAACGTAAAAAACGCGCTTGAGATCATCCCCGTGCGTTGGATCGATCGGGTGCTCGAACTCGCCTTGGCCTCCATGCCTGAGCCGCTTCCCGAGCCCGAGATCGACCCCAAGGCGCCCGCAGCGGCTTCGCCTGCCGTCGCGGTCGAGGTGGAGAAGGAGCGCGGCTCATCCGCGGACACATTGAAACATTAGGGTGTCTAACGGGTTGACCATCGGCCCAACAATGGGTCTAATGCATCCTCTTTGATTTTCTCCCTGCCCGGAGCAGTTAAAGAGCTCTCGTAAACGTGACACAGGACATTGCCGTGAATAAAACAGAATTGATTGAACATATCGCCAAGAACGCAGACCTCTCCAAGGCGGCTGCCGGGCGCGCCTTGGACTCCATGCTCTCGGGTGTTCGCGCAACCCTGAAGAAGGGCGGGTCGGTGACCCTGGTCGGCTTCGGCACATTTGCCGTGACCAAGCGTGCGGCCCGCACCGGTCGGAATCCTCGCACCGGAGATGCAATCAAGATCAAGGCCGCAAAGCTTCCTCGCTTTCGTCCTGGCAAGGCCCTGAAAGACGCCCTGAACTAGGGACCGATGGGCGGCGTGCCACTGGTTTGCCAGGGCCCCTTTTTTTATTTAACCTGCTGGTCAACTCACTTGGGTGCTTAGCTCAGTTGGTAGAGCGGCGCCCTTACAAGGCGTAGGTCGGGAGTTCGAGCCTCTCAGCACCCACCAAGTGCTTTTCCGAGATCGGTTAGAATCTCGGTTTGGTTTTCAAGCGCGGAGCGGTAGTTCAGTCGGTTAGAATACCGGCCTGTCACGCCGGGGGTCGCGGGTTCGAGTCCCGTCCGCTCCGCCAATTTTCCTCTCATGCTCGAGTTCATCCGCTCCAACCGCAGGCTCCTCCAGTTTGTTCTGCTGCTATTCATCGTTCCGTCGTTTGTGGTGGTGGGAGCCTGGGATATGGTCAATCCCAATGCGGGTGCCAATACGGTGGCGGTCGTTAACGGCAAGAAGATCGATCGTTCGGCGTGGGAAGAGGCCCATCGGCGATCCATCGACAACATGAGCCAGCAATTCGGCGGCCAGCTGCCGGCGGATCTCGTTAATACGCCGGCGGCCCGCCAGTCGACCCTTGAAGAGATGGTGACCCGGTCACTCATTATCGAGGCCGCCAATGCCCAGGGCCTTCGCGTCTCCGACGAGTTTCTTAAATCGATTATTTCGAATATTCCGGAGTTCCAAGAGGCCGGTGTCTTCAAGCTCGAGAAGGCGCAGGCTTTTCTTAAGTCGCGTGGCTTGACATCCGAGGGGTTTGAGGCTGGTCTTCGACAGGACCTTTCCGCCGAGTGGCTACCCCGCTCGATTGCTGACTCATCGATTGGATCGCGCCGACTTGCACGTCAACTCTCGCGGGCTGAGACCGAGGTTCGCGAGCTTCGTATCGAACGGTTCTCACCCCAGTCTTTCTTGTCGCAGTCCGTTCCCACTCCCGATGAGATTCGTGCGCATTTCGATGCCAATGCCTCGCGGTATCAGTCGGCAGAGCAGGTCGATCTCGAACTGGTAATGCTCTCGGGGCAGCGCTCCGCCGCAGACATTGAGTCCTTTGCGAACATTGTCTACGAGCAGAGCGACAGCCTCTCGCCGGCCAGCGACAAGTTCAAGCTGCCCATCATTCGTGTGAAGAACCTTGAACGGGGCCGATCGGTGAGCGTCGCCCAGGCGGGCAGCAACGAGGCTGCACTGGCGCTCAATCATCCCAAGCTGGCCGATCAGATCTTTCGCCCCGACGTATTGACCGATCGTCGTAACACCGAGTCGATTGAGATCAAACCAGGGCTCCATGTGAGTCTTCGGGTGGCCGATTATCGACCTGCGCGTCCCTTGCCATTCGATACTGTCGCCGGTGCCATTCGTTCGGAATTGCAGCAGAGGAATGCCGAGAAACGCGCAGCCGATGCGGCGCTTGCGTGGGGGCAGCAGCCCAATGCTGGCCGCTCCGTTCGAATCGAGCGTGCAGATGCAGCGGGCGCGATCCGGGCCGTTGGCCTCACCACCGAGTCGTCCAATGCGAGACGAGTCTTGACGGAACTATTCTCAGACGCCATGCGTTCGGGCCAGCCGAAGGTGATTGATTTGGGTCGCGACGGAAGTCTTGCAGTGGTCTTGGTGTCCACTCGGCTTCAGGTTGATGATGCGCCCCTGGTTCGCCAGCGCCTCGGTGCGGCCTTCTCACTGATCGAGCAGATCGATGGTGAGGCCGCCACGCGCAGCTGGCTTCAGGAGATGGAGAACCGTTACGAAGTTGAACGCTTCCCCAAGAAGCTTGAGGCGGCCGCCTCGTAGCCTGCAGGGCCAATTGCCGCAATGGCCACCTTCGTGGCGGTCGCAATTCTCGGAAAGTTTCTCTGGATGGATCGTTGGTAGCTTGGATCGTAGTGGTCGACCAAGAGGCTGTTGACGAGCCCCTCCCAGTCTTTGCGGTCAACGGCTTTTGTCCAGCTGTCCAATAGTTCGTGGGCCACAAGACCTCTGAGCTTGTTGAGTTGCTCGAGCAATGGAGCAGGGTCGGCA
This sequence comes from Pseudomonadota bacterium, assembly GCA_046048075.1. GTDB lineage: Bacteria > Pseudomonadota > Gammaproteobacteria > Burkholderiales > Burkholderiaceae_A > Hahnella. The sequence goes on along the minus strand of JBJOGU010000081.1, from coordinate 463 downwards.
AGAAAGTGACAATAGTCTTCAATGAGCAGGCCAACCCGAAGGGCTTGGGGTAAATCGAGTTCAATACAGGGGCTCGCACGAATCGCATCAATCAATGGCTCGGGCAGCTGTACATTGCCGATTTTTCTGCTCTCCGATTCAACGAAGATTGTTTGGCCCTTGGGCAGTCGATGCAGTTTTTCCCAGAGCAAGCTCTCGAATCGCTTCTGTGAGGGTTGGGACGAGTCGGGGTGGAGTCCCAAAATGGAACCCCGGTGGTTCGCAAGCGCCTCTAAGTCCAAGACGGGCAGCCCCATGCGCTCGAGTGCCTGCAGGAAGCGGGTCTTGCCCGAGCCAGTCACCCCGCAGACGACTTGGAATTGCAGTTGCTGAACAAGCAACGGAAGTTCAGAAATTACATGGGCCCGGTAGGCCTTATAGCCACCCTGCAGAAGAGTGACTGGCCAGCCAACTCTCGAGAGCA
>JBJOGU010000080.1:0-5245 GCA_046048075.1 Pseudomonadota bacterium | reverse complement strand
AAGGGGCACTTGGGACAGATTAAGAAGGCGGCCCAGATGATTTTGTCCGCCGAGCGTCCAATGGTCTACGCCGGCGGCGGGGTGATTCTCTCCAATGCGTCTGCCGAGCTCACCGAGTTGGTGGACATGCTGGGCGCGCCTTGTACCAACACCTTGATGGGCTTGGGTGCCTACAAGGCATCGGACAAGAAGTTTTTGGGCATGCCGGGTATGCACGGCACGTATGAATGCAATATGGCCATGCAGCACTGCGATGTGCTTATTGCCGTTGGGGCGCGATTCGATGATCGCGTGATTGGCAATCCCAAGCATTTTGCCCAGAACCCCAGAAAGATTGTTCACATCGACATCGACCCCTCGGTGATCTCCAAGCGTGTGAAGGTCGACCTTCCCATCGTGGGCGATGTCAAAGAGGTGCTGCGTGATTTAATCGGTCAGCTCAAGGAACTTCGGTCAGGAAAGGCGGCCGATCCGGGGCCCTACAAGCCTTGGTGGGACCAGGTCGAGCAGTGGAGAAGCCTCAACTGCCTTGGCTATAAGACAAGCTCCGAGTTGATCAAGCCGCAGTCCGTTGTCGAGGCCCTCTGGCGCATTACCAAGGGCGACGCGTTCATCACCTCCGACGTGGGGCAGCACCAGATGTGGGCCGCCCAGTATTACCGATTCGACAAGCCACGCCGTTGGATCAATTCCGGTGGGCTGGGCACCATGGGTGTGGGACTCCCCTATGCAATGGGTGTGAAGTTTGCGCATCCCGATGCCGAGGTGGTCTGCATTACGGGCGAGGCTTCGATTCAGATGAATATTCAAGAGCTCTCCACCTGCCAGCAATACCGGCTTCCTGTGAAGATTGTCAACCTCAACAACCGCTACTTGGGGATGGTTCGACAGTGGCAAGAGATCGAGTACGGCAGCCGATACTCGGAGTCCTATATGGATTCCCTTCCTGATTTCGTGAAGCTCGCGGAGTCGTATGGGCACGTAGGGATGCGGATCGACAAACCCGCCGATGTGGAGCCGGCCCTTACAGAGGCGCTTGGCATGAAGGATCGGCTGGTCTTTCTCGATTTCATCACCGACCAGACAGAGAATGTCTGGCCCATGGTGCAGACGGGCAAGGGCCTCACCGAGATGTTGCTCGGTGCCGAGGATCTCTAAGGGGAATGGCCATGAAACACATCATCTCTATTCTTCTCGAGAACGAGCCTGGCGCCCTATCAAGGGTGGTTGGTTTGTTCTCCGCGCGCGCATACAACATTGAGTCTCTCACCGTTGCCCCCACCGAGGACAAGTCACTCTCCCGAATGACCATCGTCACCCGCGGATCGGAAGACGTGATTGAGCAGATCACCAAGCACCTCAACCGCCTCATCGAGGTGGTCAAAGTCATCGACCTCAACGAGTTTCCTTATATCGAGCGCGAGCTCATGCTGATTAAGGTGCGGGCGGTGGGCAAGGAGCGTGAGGAGATCAAGCGAATGTCAGACATCTTCCGCGGCCGCATCATCGACGTCACGGATAAGTCCTACACGATTGAGCTCACCGGAGATGGCGGCAAACTCGATGCCTTTATTGATGCCCTTGAAGAGGGCTCCATTCTTGAAACTGTTCGAACAGGCAGCTCTGGGATATCCCGCGGTGAGCGTGTTCTGCGTGTGTAACCCGGGCAGGCGCCCACATTATTTCTAAAGGAACCCCCATGAACGTTTACTACGACAAAGACGCAGACCTCTCGCTGATCAAAGGCAAGAAGATCGCCATCATTGGCTATGGCTCCCAGGGCCATGCCCATGCTCAGAACCTCAACGACAGTGGCATGAATGTCGTGGTGGGTGTGCGAAAGGGCGGTCCCTCCTGGGCCAAGGTGGAGAAGGCCGGGCTCAAGGTCGCTGAGGTTCGTGCTGCGGTTGAGGGGGCCGACGTGGTGATGCTGCTGATGCCAGATGAGACCATCGCCTCGGTTTATCAGACCGAGATCGCTCCCGTAATCAAGCAGGGTGCTGCCCTGGCCTTTGCACACGGTTTTAACGTTCACTACGGGCAGGTGATTCCGCGGGCCGACCTCGATGTCATCATGATTGCGCCCAAGGCCCCAGGTCACACGGTTCGTCAGACCTATAGCCAGGGGGGCGGGGTTCCCTGCCTGATCGCCGTGCACCAGGACAAGAGCGGCAATGCGCGTGACATTGCGCTGGCCTATGCCAGTGCCATCGGTGGTGGCAAGGCGGGTGTCATTCAGACCAACTTTCGTGAAGAGACCGAGACGGACCTCTTTGGCGAGCAGGCGGTTCTCTGTGGTGGCACCGTGGAGCTCATCAAGGCCGGTTTCGAAACCCTCGTCGAGGCCGGCTATGCGCCCGAGATGGCCTACTTTGAGTGCCTGCATGAGCTCAAGCTAATCGTCGACCTAATCTACGAGGGCGGCATTGCCAACATGAATTACTCCATCTCGAACAATGCCGAGTTCGGTGAGTACGTCACAGGCCCCAAGGTGGTGGGTCCAGAGGCCAAGCAGGCCATGCGCGAGGCCCTCACGCGAATTCAAACGGGCGAGTACGCCAAGGAATTCATTCTCGAGAATCGCGCTGGGGCGCCCACCCTTCAGTCCCGCAGACGCTTGATGGCCGAGCATCAGATTGAGCAAGTCGGCGAGAAGCTCCGAGCCATGATGCCTTGGATTCGTGCGAATCGAATGGTGGATCAGACCCGCAACTAAGGCAGGGCCGCCCTTTAAATACTCTTCATCCATGGATTCTCCCCAGACCCCTGCCAGACCCGATGTAGACCGCTATCCCCATCCCATCCTCGCCAGGGAGGGATGGTTCTACTCCGCCCTCGCCCTGTTCGCCGCAGTTGGGACGACCCTCTGGGTCGGGGGGCTCGTGGCGGTTGTTTTCTGGCTGCTGGCCATTTTTGTTTTTCAGTTTTTTCGGGACCCGCCTCGGCAGGGGCCCATGAACCCTCTGGCCATTGCGAGCCCTGCGGACGGTCGAATTGTCTTCGTTGGCACAGCACCCGATCCCCTCTCCGGGGAACCGAGCCTGAAGATCAGTGTCTTTATGAATGTGTTCAACGTTCATTCCAACCGCGCTCCGATCGCCGGCCGGGTCGTTCAGGTGTCGTATTTCCCAGGCCAGTTTTTCAATGCAGCCATCGACAAGGCATCGCTTGAAAATGAGAGAAACGCAATCGTCTTGGAGGACGACCGCGGCCGACGTACCACCGTGGTTCAGATCGCCGGTCTCATCGCTCGACGAATTCTCTGCTACGTGCAGGTGGGCGACTTGCTCCGCCGCGGCTCTCGATACGGATTCATTCGGTTTGGTTCCCGGGTCGATGTTCATCTACCCATCGGAAGCATCCCCACCGTATCCATCGGTGAGAAGGTCAGTGCGCATAGCACCGCCCTGGCCTCGTGGCCCGATGATGCAAACCGGGGATAAGGCCCTACACTAGACCAATGCCAGGCCCCTCGACGCCCCGTCGTCGCAACACCATTTACCTGTTGCCGAATCTTTTTACGACGGCCTGCCTGTTCAGTGGGTTTTACGCCATTGTCATGGCCATGAACAACCAGTTTACGCAGGCGGCAGTGGCCATCTTTGTTGCCATGGTCCTTGATAGCCTCGATGGTCGGGTCGCCCGCTTAACGAACACCACCTCTGACTTTGGAGCGAATTACGACAGCCTTGCCGACATGGTCTCCTTTGGTGTCGCGCCCGCCTTGGTGGCCTATGTGTGGGCCCTTCAGGGAATGGGCAAGCTCGGATGGCTGGCCGCCTTCATTTATGTGGCCGGTGCGGCACTCCGCCTCGCCAGATTCAATACCAACATTCAGGTTGTCGACAAGCGTTTTTTTCAAGGGCTCCCAAGCCCCGCGGCCGCGGCGGTGGTTGGGGGCCTGATATGGCTTATGACAGACCTAAGGGAGACGCGCCTCATTGATTACACCGGGGATGACGTGCGCTGGCTGGTTTGGGGGGTGACGGTCTACGCTGGTGTGACCATGGTGAGCAGCGTGCCTTTTTATAGCTTCAAGGATATCAATCTGCGCCGAAGCGTTCCGTTCATCTTTATTGCCATCGGTGCACTGGTGCTCGTTCTGATTTCCCAAGATCCGCCGTCCATGCTTTTCCTTATCGTGGCGGCCTATGCGATTTCCGGCTACTTGTTGTTTTTCTGGCAAAGGTCCAAGGGCAAGTCGGTGGCCTTATTTGTCGAATCGGACAAGAAAGAGCTATAGTCTCGCTCTATGAAGATCTGTTGCCTCGAGCACCTCTCTCTTCTACTCCCCCTTGGTCGACTGCGCCCCGGGCGCTACTGATCGACCACTTGCCGGCCCTCCGCTCCGGCCAAAGTCCAGCGGAAATACAATCTCAAACAAATCAACGCATAGGAGGCTTTCCATGGCCGACCGATTAATTGTTTTCGACACGACGCTTCGCGATGGCGAACAGAGCCCCGGGGCATCGATGACCAAAGATGAGAAGGTTCGCATCGCTCGTCAACTCGAGCGCCTCAGGGTGGATGTCATCGAGGCCGGCTTCGCCGCGGCAAGCCCCGGAGACTTTGAGGCCGTTCGGGCGGTGGCAGAGTCGATCAAAGAGAGCACGGTCTGCTCCCTGGCCCGCGCCACCGAGCAAGACATTCGTCGGGCGGGGGAGGCTGTCGCCCCGGCCAGTCGCAAGCGCATTCACACGTTTATTGCGACCAGTCCTATTCACATGGAGAAGAAGCTGCGCATGAATCCCGACCAGGTCGTGGAGGCTGCGATTGCCGCTGTGAAGATGGCCCTGGCCCACACCGACGACGTCGAGTTCTCGGCCGAGGATGCCGTTCGCTCCGATATTGATTTCCTGGTTCGTGTTTTTGGCGAGGTGATTCGTGCCGGTGCCAAAACGATTAACGTGCCGGATACCGTTGGCTACAGCGTTCCCGGGCAGTGGGGTGATCGGATGCGGCAGCTCATTGAACGCACGCCAGGCGCCGAGCGGGTGATCTGGTCCACCCATTGCCACAATGACCTGGGCATGGCCGTGGCCAATTCGCTCTCGGCGGTGCTCGCCGGGGCCCGCCAGGTGGAGTGCACCATCAATGGCTTGGGTGAGCGGGCGGGCAATGCCAGCCTTGAAGAGATCGTCATGGCGGTGAAGACCCGAAAGGACGTCTTCGGCTGCGACTCCAACATCGATGCTGCGCAGATTGTGCCCGCCTCCCGTCTGGTCTCACAGATTACGGGGTACCC
>JBJOGU010000079.1:0-9759 GCA_046048075.1 Pseudomonadota bacterium | reverse complement strand
GCATCATGCCCATTACCAACTACAGCCAACTCGCCCGGTTCTCCGATGCATGTGGCGCGGAAATCCCGCGTTGGATTCGTCTTCGGCTGGCCGGATATGGCGATGACCTCGCCTCGATTCGAGCCTTTGGAGAAGAGGTGGTGACAGACCTCGTGGACCAACTCACGCAGGCCGGAGTTCCAGGGATCCACTTCTACACAATGAACCGCGCAGAACCCACACTGGCGATACTCAAAGCCTTGGGGCTGACTCGAACAGGAGCGTCAGAGATTCAGTAGGAGAGGCCTTAGGAATCGCCCACCGGGGCGAAGCCATGCTCGGTCACTACAGTATCTAAGCGCAGATCGTGGGGTTCAGCCAGGTTCTCGGAGACAACCGCCTGACTGCGACAGACCCCAATCATGAAGGGGCGCGGCCGGCCCCTCCTGAGGCATTCAGACAGAGTGCGGTCATAAAAGCCCATTCCGGCCCCAATCCGGTGGCCCCCAGCATCGACCCCCACGCACGGAATGATCCATGTCGATGCCCGAGGAAGATCGACTGTGGCGCCCCCCTCAGTCCGCGCCAAACTTCCTGCTTCGCCCGTCGGGGCCTCAGTCGCTCGGGGTGAATTGGGTCGAGGGACAGGAAGCCCCAAGGCGTCCTCAACAAAGTCGGAATAGGGGTCCCAAAAGCGGGCGGCCAGTGGCGCATCGCGTCTCACAACCACCGGAAGCTGAAGTCGAAGGCCTCTGGAATGCCAACTCCTCCAGAGTTCGCGCAGATCGGGTTCGCCCCGCCAGGGCCAATAGACAAGAAACTCTGGCTGAGCGTGTTGCGCGTCTGAACTCTGAAGATACCCCTCGACCCAGGCATCAAGATGCCCTGCAATCTGACGATCTTCTACCCGACACGCTTGAGAACTTCGTGCTTCACGCGCATCCAACAAGGCCTTGCGCCAATCCTTCTTGGTTCTCTTAATAATGTGGTGAATCTGCATCGAGGTGGGCAATCCGGAATGGTCAAAAACATCTGCTCGCGTTATCGTAGGTCGATGCTATACCCCCAAGCAAAAACCTCTCAAGCTTCAAGCGCTCCTGGTCTTGGGGCGGGCATGGGCCAGCCGCACTCGCACAAGAACTTGCGAAGGGGTTCGCAGAGGGGCCTGATTGCGGCCGTGATTCTAAGTGGGCTCGCCACAGCACCGAGTGGTCTTTGGGCCAAGCCCAAGGCAGACACGACGGGCCAACACCCTGTCATACAAGCCAAGAGTGCCTTCCAGAACCGCAACCTGGCAGCGATTGCGCAGGCCGAGCGTGCACTGGCCAACGACCCGTTGCGAATTTGGCCCGAGTATTGGCGTCAACAGCTCCTAGTCAGTGGCCAGCCCTTCTCAGACCAGGCGCGTTTGGCTGTCACGCAGTTCTCTCAGCACCACAAAGACCACCACCTGGTTCGTGCCCTTCAGCGCGACTGGGGAGTGGCGGCCCTCCAGTCCGGCCCCTGGGGGCCCCAGACCCGAAGTGTGCTCGAGCAAATCCCTAGAGACCTTGCACACGCTGGCCTGCAGTGCGCCTTTGCGCGATTGAATCCGGCCATGCCCGTCAGTGACCGGCTTTTGATTGTCCACGGCAACGAGATCGCGCGCGGTTGCCAGGGCTTGTTGGAAGAAATGGCCCGATCGGGAGTATTGGATGAATCAAACCTGCGAACCAAGGCCCGCGCCATGGCCAGCCTGGGTGAAGTGGCCGCGGCCGAGCGCCTCTGGTCGAGTTTTAAGCGGCAGGGGGCATTGAGTGCCAGCGAGAGAACGACCCTCGCGATTCTGTCCCTCTCGAGCCGCAATAGCCTAAAGGCTGCCACGCGATTCCAGAAAGAGCGAAGCAAGCTCTCGGTCGAGCAGACCGCCTTCTTGGAGTTCAATATCGGCAGCCGCCTCTGGATGAGAACCGATCCAAGGGCGGGGGCGATGGTGCAGCGGGGTATGCCATCGCTTCCTCACCAGCCACCACTCATTCAGGAGGCTGCAGCAAGGGCCAGTCTCCGAATGGGGGATTGGGACAACCTTCGACAGATTCTTGGGGCAATGCCACCGAACCTTCGCAATCAAGACCACTGGGCCTATTGGCAGGGATGGCTGGCATCCCAGGTGGGCCAGACTCGAAAGGCAAAAGAAATCTGGGCTGGAATTCCGCCCGGCTGGGGCTTCTATCAAATCCTAGCGGCCGAGGCCCTGGGCCGTCCTCTCACCACACCACCTCTCGACGACGGCATGCGTCAGCGAGTCCGGCAATACCGAGAGCAAATCGCCGATCATCCGAGCCTCTACCGGGGACTAAAGCTCTCGGCCCTGGGCCTGCGTGCAGAGGCAAGCCTTGAGTGGAATGCCTTTCTCTCGGGCTTATCCGATCCAGCGATCTTGGCCGCCAGCGAACTCGCCCTCGAGGCCGGCCAGCCCGATCGTGCGATAGCCGCTGCCATTCGCACACAAGACCACCACGACCTCCAGCTTCGTTACCCCGTCTTGTTTCGCCCAGAAATCGACAAGGCCAACCGAGCGGAGTTGCTTGAGACCGCATGGGTGCTGGGGTTGATGCGCCAAGAGTCGAGATTCCTGCAAGCGGTTCGCTCTCCGGTGGGTGCGGTTGGCCTCATGCAACTCATGCCTCAGACGGCCAAGAGCGTGGCCAGAGACATCGGTCTGAAGGGTTTCCAGGTACGAGCCCTCGAAGAGCCACAGGTCAACATCTCCCTCGGCGTGCGCTACTTGCAAGACTTGGCCAATGACTTCAATGGCTCGGCGGTGCTTGCCACCGCGGCCTACAACGCGGGGCCAGGGCGAAGCCGGCTCTGGCGTTCGAACCTCAGTCGAAGCATACCCGGGGCGGCTTTTGCCGAATCTATTCCTTTCACCGAGACCCGCACTTACGTCAAGCAAGTGCTCGCCAATACGGTGGTCTATCAGCAGATCCTCAGCCAAGACGCCACGCTCTCTCGAGCCGGCATGAAGGGGGAGGCCCAACGCGTCAAGCTCAATGACTGGCTGGCCCAGGTGGGTCCAACGGGCTTGCCCCGATAAATTGCCGATAATGGTGGGATGACCCACAGCAATCAGACCATCGCCATCATCGGGGGTGCAGGTTTTGTCGGCAAGGCTTTGGCGGCCGAGCTCATTGGCCGCACTGGTGGTGCCGGCGGATCCGTTCGCATCCTGACTCGATCTCGTCAGAAGGCGCGATCCATTTGGAGTCTGCCGGGGGTTGAGATACAAGAAGTTGACCCCATCGATGAGGCCGGCTTGAGCGAAGCGCTTGTTGGCGCTCGGGCGGTAGTCAATCTAGTGGGCCTCCTGCATAGTCGACCCGGACGCCCTTGGGGCCCGGACTTCGATGAGGCCCATGTGAAATTTCCCTCGCGCCTGTCTCGCGCAATGTCTCGGGTTGGTGTTCGTCGACTCGTCCATCTCAGCGCCTTGGGCGTTGCTGCCCAAGCACCCTCCATGTACCTGCGCTCAAAGTCCGCGGGGGAAAATGGGCTCAAGGCATCCCACGACATCGACCTGACCATTCTTCGCCCGTCTGTGATTTTTGGCCCCGGAGATTCATTCCTTAACCTCTTTGCAGACCTGCAGCGCTGGTTGCCCGTTGTGCCCCTGGCCACCCCACACAGCCGCTTTCAGCCCATCTACCTCGGTGATGCGGTCAAGGCCATTGCCAACTGCCTCTCCAATCCGAAGACCATCGGCCAGGCCTATGAACTCGCCGGACCGGATGTGCTGAGCCTCTACGAAATCGTCCATTGGGCGGGGGAGTACAGCGGTCATCCTCGGCCAATTCTTCCGCTGCCCGACAGTGTCTCTTGGCTCCAGGCGCTTGTAATGGAGCACCTCCCGGGGCCGCCAATGATCTCGCGAGACAACCTGGCCTCCTCGAGCGTCCCAAGCGTGGCCTCCGGGCCCCTCTCGCCAGAGTTGGGCATTGGGATACCCCACAGCCTTCACGCCATCGCGCCGATCATGCTCCAGGACCACTCATCCCGCTCTCGCTTGCTCAAGCGTCGAACCCGTCGAATTATCAGCGATTGAGCCATCGGTCTTCATTGCGAGTCGATCGGCTCGAGGCACTCGCTCCCCAGAGAAATACTCCTGCGTCGGCAGCCCTGCCTGGCCATGTCGCCCTGTTTTGCGTGGGCGGTGCCGTTCGCGACGCGCTGCTTGATAGACCGAGCAGTGACCTGGATTTTCTCGTCGTCGGCGCGACGCCCGAGACCATGGTCCGTGCGGGTTTTCGGCCCGTGGGTCGAGATTTCCCGGTATTTCTGCATCCCCAAACACACCAGGAATTTGCCCTTGCGCGGACCGAGCGCAAGTCGGGGCGCGGCTACCATGGCTTTGTATTCCAAGCCGATGCATCGGTTCGACTGGAAGATGACCTTGCACGCCGCGACCTCACCATCAATGCAATGGCGGTCGACGAGCAGGGGGCGCTGCACGACCCGTTTGATGGATCGAAAGACCTTCTAGAGGGGCGCTTGCGTCACGTTGGAGAGGCCTTCTCAGAGGACCCCGTTCGGGTCCTTCGACTGGCTCGCTTTCTCGCACGATGGCCGGAGATGTCCATCGACCCCACCACACTGGAACTTTGTCGAGAGATGCAAGCCAGCGGGGAGCTCGAGAGCCTGGTGGCCGAGCGTGTCTGGCATGAGCTCCAAAGGGGGCTGAGCGAGCCCTCGCCCGAAGCGATGGTGAGCTTCCTCGATTCGATTCATGCATGGGAGGGCATTACCGGAGCCTCGACACCGAGCCCGAACGCTTTGGCGCTTCTTCGGCAACTCACCCAAGATCGACAGGAACCCTCACTCCGTGCGGGTCTGCTGTGGGGCCTCCATGCGCCCCAGAAGCTCCTCCATGTCATTCCAAAGGCGATTGCCGAATGGCGGGCGCTGGTCGAAGAAGGCTTACACAGCCAAGGCCTTCGCGCGTCGCTCTCGGATCAAGACAATGCATCAGCCATTGGGCGAGCCGCCCTTGTTGAAGCCACCATCGACTGGGCCAAGGCCTGCGACCTCTTTCGGCGTTCCGAGCGCTTGGATGGGTTAATGGCTCTTTTTGAATGCCTGTATCCGGGACAAATGCAAGGCTTCAAAAGGCTGGCTGCTCTGCTGCCTGAACTCATTTCCCTGCCGGTGGGGAGTGTTGCGCAGATAGCCGCCCAGAGGCACGAATCGGTCGAGCAGGCCGTTCGAACCCACCGCATTAATTGGCTTCTTCAAGCCCTCGAGAGGCAGTAAGGACAAGAAACCGCTGACCCATGTCGGCATCAGAGAGCAGGGTCTGCAGTTGGCCCAGCATGCGTATGGAGTCTGGCTTTTCTGACTTGTTGCGCCTATCTTGGCCCGATTGATCCTGTGCCAATGGATCTGCCCCCGCTAGAACTTCCTGCCCGAATAGCCGTTGTTGCGCCTCCTCGATGAGACCCTGGTCAATCAGCCAGGCCGCCTGGGTCTGAAGACACAAATGGAGCCCACCCTCGGATAGAACATCGGCGAGTTCGGAGAAATCAACGTGGGCAGTGAGGTCCATATCGCCCGCGTGGGCAAGCCAGGTGGGCCAGTGGTCAATTCGTTGGTGACGACAGTGTGCAGTTAGTGTGCCCTGGTGACGGTCCGGATGATCCATCTCCACTCGCTCATAGCCATAATCGGCAATGACCAACTCACCCCAGGCCAGGCCATCGGCCAGGCTGCGCGCCCAAGGCGCTAGCCACGGCGACCACTCACCGCGGTGGCCTGCCATCCACGGGCCCCACTGACCCAAGTCGGCCTGTCGACGAAGTGCAACCTCAGTCAGTCGTTCCTGCGCAGCACGAGTCGCCCAATTCCAACCGCTTTTTGAATCCCAGGCCAGGCCCCACTCGAGGATGGGGCCTTGGGGGTCATTGGGCGCCCATTCAAAAACCTTCGTGGGCAGGGCATCGGCCACCTCGTTGGCCAGAACCAATCCCTCAAACCCCGCCAATCCCTCCAATTGGGTGCCCCCATCTCCAAGCCGATCGAGCCAGACCACCTCGGTGGGAAATTGCGAGAGTCGCGCCTCCTGATGTTTGCGAAGGCCCGCCGAACGCTCAACCAACTCGACGCGTCGCGGCAGGATCCGCCACTTGCCGAGTTGCTCAAGAATTGCCTGCATGAGTGCGCCATTGCCCGGCCCGAACTCGCGCAGGCAAGGCCGCTCTCGGCCCTGCAAGCGAGCCACTCGATCGAGCCTCTCAAATCGCTTGGCAATGGCCCATCCCATCCAAGGCCCGAGTCCCGCCGCGGTAACAAAGTCTCCGGTTGGGCCAAAAGGGCCTTCGGGTCTGCCTGCATCGGAGTAATAGCCGGCCTGAGGGTGATAGAGCGCGCGCTCCATGAATTGATCGAAGGGGATCCACCCCGATTGTCTGCATGCGTCGTCATAGAGGGCAGCATGGAGGGCTGGGTGCATCGGAGAAGGTTATCAAAGCTACACTTGCACGATGCCTCAAACCCCACCAAATGCCCCATCGCATGGGGCTCGTTCCACCCCCGATGATCCATTCGCGCTGGTCACCGGTGGGGCGAAACGGATTGGGGCGGCCATTGCAACGGCCCTTGCACGTCAGGGGTGGATTCCGTTGGTCCAGTTCCATCATTCGGGCAAGGAGGCTGCTGCCACGGTCTCGGCTATTCGTGACCAAGGCGGGATGGCCCATGCGGTAGAGCAAGACCTCAATGTCTTGGATGGGCCTGGTGCATCCGCCTGGCTCGCGCGGCTCGAGGCCAGCCACGGCCCCATCGGCCTTATCGTGAATAACGCAGCACGATTTGAGTTCGACTCCCCCGAAGACTTCTCTGCAGGGAGTCTTCAGGCCCACCTAAAGACCAATCTCCAAGCGCCACTCCTTCTCATTCAAGCCTATTACGAACGCCTTCGAAAGGCCGAAGGCCCGGCCCGCCGAGGGGTCGCCATTCAGTTGCTGGACCAGAAGCTCCTCAATCCCAATCCGGACTTTTTCAGCTACACCCTCTCAAAGGCAGCACTCGCTCATGGCTGCGAATTGATGGCGCGCGCCTTTGCCCCCCACTTGCGGGTGCTTTCGGTCTCTCCTGGAATCAGTCTCCCCTCGGCCGATCAGACGCAGGCGGAGTTCGAGAGGGCCCATGGCCAGACCCCTATGGGACAATCGAGCCGGCCAGAGGACATTGCTGAAGCAGTCTGTTGGCTTGCACAGGCCCAGGCCATCACCGGCGTGAATCTCGCTGTCGACGGAGGGCAGCACCTCTGCCCCAGCCCAAGAGACATTCTTTTTCTAACCCGATCCCCTGACCATGACCGACCTGCTTGACCCAAGACTTGCCGATTGCCGTCGTATTTTTCTCCAGGGAATGTCGTTGCAGGCGTCCATCGGGTTTCACCCCTTTGAGCGGACCACGCCCCAGCGAATTCGAATTGGTGTCGAGATTTTTGTCCCACTGAACGCCTCTACATCCGAACGCGACGATGTCAGCGATGTCTTGGACTACGATTTCATTCGAACGGGTATCTCGGACCTGGCTGCCTCACGCCATTTCAATCTGCAAGAGACCCTCGCTGACGAGATTGTTGCGCTCTGCCTGAAGTCTCCAATGGTGCGTGCGGTGCGAGTCCGAACGGAAAAGCCTGACGTCTACCCCGACTGCGAAACCATCGGCACTGAAGTCATGGCCTGGTCAACCACCTAGCCCTCCTGATCCGCAGCGACCAAAGCCATGCAGACCCAAGTTGTCTCGTTCCGAAAACTCGAGCTGGAGACCAACAAGCTCTCAAAGAGACTCCATCGGCAGGTGGGAGAGGCCATCGCGGATTTCCAAATGATTGAGGCCGGTGACCGAGTCATGGTCTGCCTCTCGGGGGGGAAGGACAGCTATGGCCTTCTCGATATCCTGCTCTCACTTCGTGAGCGGGCTCCCATCGATTTCGAACTCATTGCAGTGAACCTTGACCAAGGCCATCCAGGCTTTCCCAAAGAGGTCCTTCCCAACTACCTGCGCGAGCTCGGCGTTCCCTTTCATATCGAAGTGCAAGACACGCACAGCATTGTTAAGCGCGTCATCCCCGAGGGCCAGACCATGTGCTCGCTCTGCTCACGGCTGCGTCGAGGCGTGATCTACCGAGTTGCAGATAAGTTGGGTGCCACCAAGATTGCCCTGGGACACCACCGGGACGACATCCTACAGACATTCTTTCTCAATCTCTTTTTTGGTGGGACTCTCAAGGCCATGCCACCCCGGCTCCTCTCAGACGATGGGGCCCACGTGGTGATTCGGCCGCTGGCCTATGTCGAGGAAGAGGACCTTGAGGCCTGGGCCACACACCGCGGCTTTCCCATCATCCCCTGCGACCTCTGCGGCTCACAGGAGAATCTTCAACGTCAGCAGATGAAGCAGATGCTTCAAGACTGGAAGCGACGCCACCCGGGCCGGGTCGAATCTATTTTTCAGGCCTTGGGACGAGTGGCGCCATCGCACCTCTTGGACCGCTCTCTGTTTCAGTTTTCCGAGAGCAACCCGTCATGACATCACTGCTACGGCTACTCACAATACTGCGCGTGGTCTGGCGGTTTGGGCTGGATCAGCTCGCGATTGATGGCGCTCGCAGAAGCCTCGACTCTCGGCTTTTGAGCGCTGGGCTGCGGCTGCTTCGGCTGGGCCGCCGCTTTGACACCCCGAGGGGCCAACGGATTCGCGAGGCCCTTGAAAGCCTCGGGCCCATATTCGTGAAGTTTGGTCAGGTCCTCTCCACCCGTCGCGATCTCCTACCGGAAGACATCGCCGATGAATTGGCCCTGCTTCAGGATCAAGTCCCTGCCTTCGATTCGACGATTGCCATTGCCACGATCGAGCGGTCATTGGGCAATTCCATCAAAGACATTTTCGAACACTTCGAATCCACGCCGGTGGCAAGCGCATCGATTGCCCAGGTCCACTTCGCTCGACTCATCGGGGGTCGTGAGGTGGCGGTGAAGGTCCTGCGGCCTGGCATGCTGCAGATCATCGACAAAGACCTGGCCTTGTTGCGCCGATTTGCCCAAATCGTTGAGCGCGTCTCCAGCGATGGGCGACGCCTCAAGCCCCGAGAGGTCGTCGAGGAATTCGATCACTACCTCCATGATGAGCTCGATTTGGTGCGGGAGGCCGCCAATGCGGCCCAGCTTCGGCGGAACTTCCAGGGCTCGCCCCTACTTCTCATCCCCGAGATGATCTGGGACCTCTGCCGATCGGATGTCATTGTCATGGAGCGTGTCCACGGCATTCCCATCAATCGAATGGCACGCCTTCATGCGGCCAATATTGATCTCAAGCAGCTCTCTCGCGAGGGCGTGGAAATCTTCTTCACCCAGGTCTTCAGGGACGGCTACTTCCATGCCGATATGCACCCTGGCAACATCCTCGTGGCGGATCGCGGGCCGCATTTTGGCCACTACATAGCACTGGACTTTGGGATTGTCGGAACCCTCTCTGAATTCGACAAGAACTACCTCGCCCAGAATTTTCTCGCCTTCTTTCGACGCGACTACCGACGAGTGGCAGAACTACACATCGAGTCCGGCTGGGCGCCCGCAAGCACACGTGTCGATTCGCTCGAGGCCGCCGTCCGGGGCGTCTGTGAGCCCTTCTTCGACCGGCCCCTCAAAGAGATATCGCTCGGCCAGGTATTGCTGCGGCTCTTTCAGGCCTCCCGTCGATTCAATGTCGAGATCCAGCCGCAACTCGTCTTGTTGC
>JBJOGU010000078.1:0-3229 GCA_046048075.1 Pseudomonadota bacterium | reverse complement strand
GCCTGTTTCATGGCCAAGTGGGCGCTCGAGAGTGGCGGCGGTTATCGTCTCAGGGAGAGTCGCCACTGGCCATCTGGCGGCGGTATGCGCGGGCACCTCGCCAAATCGATACTGCACTGATCAGCGAGAGCAGCAACCAGCCAGCCGAGAGCCAGGCCTCGCTCGCCTGAGGGCTGGCAATTCGAACCAGGGCCTCTCCGAAGTAGACCCAGATGAGCAGGGAGAGCCATTGGAGATGGCGCATCTTCGACTGCAAGAGCCCCGGGATTAGCAGTGCAAGTGGAATGACCTTGAGCCAGAGCATCGATCCCTCTCGAACGGGATCCCACCAGGTCTCCCAGAGGACGCCGTAGGTGACCATCAGCAGCAAGACCACCGCGTTCGCCCGGCCCCACGGTGCTGGAATCTGCCTCAACTCTTTTGCAAGGCCTTGGCGATCTCAGCGATCCGCTTGCCGTGGGCCACAGCGAGCCGGTGCTCTTCTTCGGAGATGGGGCGCTTGCCATCGGGGCCCGCCCAATGGCTGGCTCCGTAAGGGGTTCCGCCAGAGGTTGTGCCGCTGAGGTCTTTTTCTGAATAGGGCAGGCCGACGATGGTCATGCCGTGGTGAAGCAGCGGAATCATCATGCTGAGCAAGGTGCTTTCTTGTCCCCCGTGCATGCTCGAGGTGCTGGTGAAGACGCCGGCTGGCTTTCCGATGAGGTCACCGGCCATCCAATTGGAAATGGTGCCGTCGAGAAAGTATTTCATCGCGGCCGCCATGTTGCCGAACCGAGTGGGGGACCCAAGCATTAGGCCGGCGCATCGGCGGAGGTCGTCGTATTCCACATAGGGGGGGCCTTCTTGCGGAACTGATGGCTCGGTGGTTTCGATGGTGGTGGACACAGCGGGCACTGTCCGAAGCACGGCCTCGCAGCCAGCGACCGACTCGATGCCTTCGGAGCAGGCGCGAGCGAGTGCATGGGTGGCGCCGTGACGGCTGTAATAGAGAACAAGAATGGGCGTTGAAGTCATGCTCGTTATCATAGCCACGATGTCCCGCCCAGACCCGCCGCCCACCCTTCGTAGCGTAGGCCTCTTTCTGCAGGGCCTCTGGCGGCGGATGGCGGAGATTCGAATGGGTCAGGCTGCTGCAAGCCTGAGTTTTGCCTGGCTCTTGGCCATGGTGCCTCTGCTCACCGTGGCCTTGGCCGTGTCCACCAGCTTTTCTGACTTTGAGTCGATTCGCAAGAATCTTCAGTCCCTCATCGTTGCCCATTTCTTGCCCGACGGCGTGGGCAGCCAGCTGTCTCGCTACCTGGATCAGTTCGTTCGCAAGGCCGCAGGGCTCTCCGTGGTGGGTCTGGTCTTCTTGGGCATCACGGCCACCGTGATGATGTTGACCCTCGACAAGACCCTGAATCTCATTTGGCGTCCGGATCGTTCCCGGTCTTTTTATCAGAGGCTGCTGATTTACTGGGTGGCCCTTCTTCTGGGGCCGCTTGCGGTGGGTGCAGGGGCCATGGGACTCTCCTGGCTTGTGGGTTCTCCCAAGAGTTTTGGAACCCTGCTGGGCTTGGCGTGGTGGGACTGGATGAATCTCTTGCTCACCTGGCTGGCCTACACGCTTTGCTACACCATCTTGCCCATGGTCTATGTGGATCGGCGCGCCGCCCTCATCGGCGCGGGCGTTGCTGCCTTGCTGACTGAATTGGCGGCCCAATTCTTTGGTGGCGTGCTGGTGTCGGTGCCGACCTACCGGCAGATCTACGGCACCCTTGCTGCCTTTCCGTTGCTCCTCATCTGGACCTACCTCACCTGGTGGCTCTTTCTTTTTGGGGCGGTGCTTGCCGCGGAGATCCCATTGCAAGCCCGCGGTGCTAGCATGCAAGCTAGAGAAAACCTGTACAAACCACCGGGGGAGGGAGCGCCATGAAGGTTGAAGAAATTCTTCGTGTAAAGGGAAACATCCTCTTCACCGTGGGGCCGGAGAGTCTTCTGTCGGATGCTGTGATCACTCTCGATGAGGAGGACATTGGCTCCCTGGTGGTGATGTCCGAGGGGAAGCTTGTGGGGATGCTCACCTTTCGCGAGGTGAATCGAGTGATGGCCAAGCGCCTTAAGGAGAACCTGGCGGGCCCCACGCCCACAATGGCTCAAATCAAAGTCAAAGAGGTGATGAATGCCCAGCCCACGCTGGTGCACCCCGAGATGACGGTCGATGAACTAAGAAAAGTCATGAATGACTGTGGCGAGCGATACCTGCCAGTGGTCAGTGGTCAGACCCTTCTGGGCGTGGTCTCTTTTCATGACGTTGCGCGGGCGGTTTTGGAGGCACAGAGTTTCGAGAACCGAATGCTCAAGGCCTACATTCGGGATTGGCCGCAAGAGGACAATACTTAGTGCCTTTTCGAATTCTCGTTTCCAACGACGATGGTTACTTCTCCCCCGGAATTGCTGCCCTTGCAGAGGCCATGCGAGGCTTTGGTGAGGTCACGGTGGTTGCACCTGAGGCCGATCGAAGTGGTGCGAGCAACTCCTTAACCCTCGATCGCCCACTCTATGTTCGCCAGTCCTCTTCTGGATTTCACTATGTCAATGGAACCCCCACCGATTGCGTGCACGTTGCAGTAACCGGCTTCCTTCAGCATCGGCCCGATCTCGTTGTGTCGGGCATCAACAACGGCCAGAACGTGGCCGAGGACACCCTCTATTCGGGCACTGTGGCCGCAGCCATGGAGGGCTTTCTGCTCGGAATTCCATCGGTGGCCTTTTCACTGGCAGACCGCGGCTTTGGTCAACTCGATACGGCGGTGCATGTCGCACAGCGCGTGGTGGCGGGATTGATTCAACGGCCGTTCGCGTCGCCCCGTCTTTTGAATGTGAATATTCCCAATGTGCCGCTTGGGGCTTTAAGGGGTTATCGAATGACTCGTCTGGGCCGCAGGCATGTGGCCCAGCCCGTTGTGCGCGTGGAGTCACCGCGTGGTGAGCCCATGTTCTGGGTGGGCGCTCCAGGCGCGATCAAGGAGGCGGGCCCGGGAACCGACTTCCACGCTCTTCATAATCAAGAGGTGTCGATCACAGCACTGCGCGTGGACCTTGCCGATGCGGCAGCGAGCGATGAGGTGGCCGCTTGGCTCGAGTCCCTTCCCTAAATAAGCGGCCGAATCCGGGCAAGGAGACCGCCGTCCCGGACAGTCCGCTAAGCCGCCTGCAACCGCGCTGGGGTCGATCTGTTTTGAAGGGT
>JBJOGU010000077.1:0-4518 GCA_046048075.1 Pseudomonadota bacterium | reverse complement strand
GAACCAGCCACGGTCCACTGCCGAGGCCTTGCAGGCTGCACAAGTGTCGATGAGCAGTGAGTCGAAAATGGCGCATCCGTTTTACTGGGGTGCGTTCGTCGTGGTGGGCGATGGCTCAAGAACCATTCAATCGGTTAAACAATAAGGGAGTACTCGAAAATGAAAAAGCGATTTTATGTCTCGGCCGCCTTTGCGGTCTTGCTCTCCACCGGCTCGGCCATGGCCGCACAGTTGGTGGTGATGGAAGCCAGGGGAACAGGCCTTAAGAGTGGCGCCATGGTCGACTCAGAGCAAGTGCTTGAGCTTAAAGAAGGCGAGCGCTTGGTTCTGATTGGGCCCGATGGCCGATCGGTCACCCTTCGGGGGCCATTTAAGGACAAGCCAGTGAAGGATGCCCCAGCCCTGCAGGACCGCAGCAAGAACCTCACTGCGCTGTTGAGCAGTCGCGATGCGCGCACAAGCTCCGTGGGCGTGGTGAGGGCGGGTGCTCAGATGGCAGCCATTCCAGACCCATGGCTGCTCGATGTTGCAGAGTCGGGCCGCCGTTGTCTGCCCAGTGCAGGTGCGGCAATGCTCTGGCGTGAAGACAAGGCAGCGCAGGAAACCGTTGGCATTTCGCCGGCCGATCGCTCCTGGAGGGTTGATATCGATTGGCCAGCGGGGCAGGACCGCGTGGCCCTTCCGGACAATCTGGGCATCTCTGGCCTGGCCTCCCTCGTGGTCATTCGAAAATCCAAGGAAACGAACCTCTCCTTGAGCAGTGTGCCGGTTGAGATTCCAGACCCCCTGTTGGTTGCTTCTTGGATGGTGCACAAGGGGTGCGCACAGCAGTCGGATGCTTTGCTGCGACAACTTGCGGCCAAGCGATAACCGGGACATCTAAACCACCATGACTCAACTGGACCATGTCTCGGACCGTCTGAAGGCAGGTCGACGATTCTTGAGTCGGCTGGCTGCTTTTGTATTTGCCACCGTCTTCTGCTCTGGGCTCTCGTGGCTTGTGGCCGAGAATTTTGCGCTGCTCAAGAATATTGAGAATCGAACGGTTGATCTCAGGCTGGTTGGGTTTGCCCCACCGGTGGAGCACGCAAGCGATGTGGTGGTGGTGGCAATCACCGAGGAGACGCTTGCGCAGTTCCCCTATCGCTCGCCGGTCGATCGCGCATTCCTTGCTGACTTGCTGCTGTTGATTGAGTCCCGCGGGGCCAAGTCGGTCTACTTGGACGTGTTGCTCGACCAGCCCACCGAGCCGGACAAAGACAAAGTCCTCGCACAGACCCTGCGTGGCTTGACCATTCCAACCCGCGTGGCCTACACAAGCGACCCCTTGGTGGTCAATGAGACTCAACACGCCTTCCTTCGGCAGTTCGTTCCAATCGAGCGAATGGCGGCGGTCAATCTCTCGACAGATCCCGTTGATGGCACTGTGCGCTGGTACTTTAAGGGGGGGCTCGAGAGCCGGGATGGTCTCTCGGAACAGGTCTTGCCAGTGCCGTTTGCCATTGCCCTCGACAATGGCCTCAAGCCACAACTTCCTGAGACGAACATTGCACAACGCGTGTCTTGGCGACAGGCCGAGGCGGGCGCCGAGTCGGCCTTCCCAATCTTTCCCGCCCATGCATTAAAGGTGCTGCCGCCCGAGTGGTTACAGAACAAAGTGGTGCTGGTCGGTGCGGTGCTCTCGATCACGGACCGACATCGGACGCCCTTTGCGATGATCGATGGTGGCCGCCTTGGAATGATGGCTGGGGTGGAGATCCTCGCCCACCAGACCGCTGGAATACTCTCTAACCAGAAGGTGATGGAACCCAGCCTGAGTGATTCGGTGCTTACGTCCCTGGCGGCGGGAGTTCTTGGTGGCCTGCTGGGCCTTCTCGGCATGAATCTTTACATCACCGTTTTTGTAGCGGTTTTGGCGGGGGTTGGTTTCTGGTTGCTTGCAATTGTTGGTTACGGCCATGGCCTGCCCATGCTGCCGCTCATGGGCCCCACCCTTGCGATCTACGCATCTCTGTTTGCCACCATTCTTCTGGTGGGTCGCCAGGAGCGGGAGCGACGCAAGTTCATCCAGGCGGCATTCTCTCGCTATGTAGAGCCGGCGGTGGTGAATCGCTTGATCTCGCAGCCGGAGTTACTCTCGTTGGCCGGAGAAAAACGGCAGCTGAGCTTCGTGTTTACGGACATCGCGGGCTTCACCACGCTCTCTGAACAGATTCCGCCGGAGCAGTTGACCACCATTTTGAACGACTATCTTGATGGCATGTGCAAGGTGGTCCATCGCCATGAAGGCATCGTTGATAAGTTCATTGGTGATGCGGTGATGGCGGTATTCAACGCACCGATCACCCAGAAGGACCATGCGGATCGCGCCGTGCGGTGTGCCCTGGAGATGGATTCATTCTGCCAGGGCTTCAGGCAGAAGATCGAGTCCGAGATGGGTCTTGCACTTGGGGTTACCCGAATTGGAGTTCACTCAGGCGAGGCCATCATCGGCAACTTTGGTGCGGAGAATCGCATGGATTTCACAGCACTGGGAGACACCGTGAATGCCGCCTCCAGGGTTGAGGGGGTGAACAAGTATTTCGGCACAAGGGTCTGCGTGACCCAGGGCATTGTTGATTCCGTGACCCTACCAGGTCTGCACTTCCGACCTGTCGGTGATGTGATGCTCAAGGGTAAGGATCGGCCGCTAAGTCTCTATGAACCACTGGACACCGAGTCTTGGCAGACCCCCAGGGTTCAGACCTATATGCGGGCATTCTCGGCACTCCAAGCCAAAGAGAGCCAAGCCGCAACCATCTTTGCTGAGTTACTTGCCTCCTATCCAGACGATCCCTTGGTTTCATTCCACAACGAGCGGATTGCCCGGGGTGAGCTGAGCAGCGTGATTCGGATGGATGAAAAGTAAGTCGTGAAAGCAAGTCAGTGGGCCAGCCTGTTTGCGGTCCAGACCGTCTTTGCCTCGGCTGGTTATGCCAGCATGTCACCAGTGCCAGCGGCCCCCGAAGAGCTTGTGAGTAACTGGGCGCAGAGCTGGGAGCGACAAGACTTTGCGCGTTATTCGAGCTTCTATAGCGACAGCTTTTACGGCGCAGGCTTTAAATCCAAGAAGCAGTGGCTGGATTATCGGCGGCCGCGGGTACTGAATCCCGCGAGTGTTGTTGTGCGGATTGACGATGTAAAGCTTCTGGAGTCAGAGCCAGAGCGCCTGGTGGTGGAGTTCATTCAGTACTACAAGTCTGAACGAATTCAGATGTATTCACTGAAGAAGCAGGTCTGGCGTTGGGAGCAGGCGGTCTGGAAGATTCAGGCCGAGACCTCTCACGACATTGGCCCGGAGCGCCCGCTCATCACCGCCGAGGTGATTCGGCCCTTAAGTGTCGGGGAGGCGCCTCCTCCAGCGGCGGCGCTGCCATCCCCGCCGGCCCCTGTCAAGCCGCCACCGGGCTTTAGCTTTCGCCTAGAGTCTCCCGACCGTTCTCCCATTCCACGCGCAATTGATGCCCTCAAGTTTGTTCCAGTCAAGATTCGTGTCGAGGGTGCAACAGCCTTCCCACTCGAAGAGCTCGAGCGGATCACCAATCAACAGGAGGGTAAGCAGTCGACAGTGGAAGATCTGCGTCAGCTGGCCGAAAGCATCGAGGCCAAGTACAAGGAGGCAGGGTTTTTTCTGACTCGGGTGTTTGTTCCTCCACAGCACGTTCGGGATGGTCAGTTTCTGATTCGTGTGATCGAGGGCTTTGTTTCAGAGATTGAGGTCGAGGGTGCGAATGATGAGGTGAGGGAGCGAGTGCGGCAGAAGCTTCAGCCCCTCACGCTGCTTCGCCCGGCAAGGCTCGATGCAATTGAGCGAGCGCTTCTTTTGCTTAATGACTCACCCCACATTGCGGTGAGTAGTCTACTCAGGCCTGGCCGTAAACTCGGAGCCTCAACCCTTGTGGCCCAGGTCGAGGAGCAGAGTCGGATGCCGGGTTCTGTGAGCATTTCGAACCAGATTGGCAAAGACAGTGGGGAGCAGATTGTTCGCCTGAGCCAGCAGTTTCTTGGTGTTGGGATCCCGGGTGATTCAATCGATTTGCAGGTAGGCAGCAGTGATCGGCCCGGCCGGCTGGCCAACGTTAGCGCACGGTATCTCATGCCCCTGAATAGGGATGGACTCACCGGTGCCGTTGGGGTGGTCTCGTCGCGATCCAAGCCTGCCGGGGAGGCTGAGGCATTGAATGTCTTGAGTGTCTCCGAGGCGCTCACTGCCCGAGTTCGTGCACCCCTGCATCGCTCCCGCGAGTTTTCGCTCTATGGAGAAGTCGGCTTGAGCGCGATTAAGTCTCAGACCGACTTGGCTGGTATCAAGGGTTACTACAGCGATCGTTATGACTCGGCCGATCTCTCATTGCAACTGGTCGATTGGGTCACTCGCTTTGGGAGCACTTCGGCCGCATTGGGCTACTCGCAGTCCGTTGAGGATCAAAGCGATAGCCCCACGTCCGACGATTACGATCGTCGCCAGAGAAAGGCCAC
>JBJOGU010000076.1:0-2573 GCA_046048075.1 Pseudomonadota bacterium | reverse complement strand
GGCTGAAGAGGTCGCAATGCCCGCCGAACAGACCTTGAAGAACTGTCGGCGAGAGAGTGGTGCGTTCATAGCGTCTCTCCAAAAGGTTGAACACAGGTGCTCGGGTCCCAAGACCCTTGCTGACGCGAAAATGCGCCTCTGCGGTCTCCCTGTCAATGGAGTGTCACCCCTAGTAAGGAGCGGCTCGCGCGGTTCTGTCTAGCGACTGTTGGGGTGGTTATGAAGCCACGTTTAGAGGGTTTACCCTCAACTTTTGCCACCAGCGATTCATTGCCTTGTCAATATATTCATTGGGATGAATACGCACATAGCGGGAAGATGCCAAGTACTTTGTAAGCTTTAGGTGTTGATGATTGCCTTTTGGTGGTTTTTAAATATATTTGATCGAAAGATAGGCGGAGTTAAGCCCGTAACGCATATCCTGAATTGTGTGCTTTTTGTCTAGGCGAACGAATGAACAAATCGTTTTTTGCCTGAAATATCCCCTATAAAAATAAAGTGCTTTCCGGCCGCGCGCCCATCGGACTCTCTCTGTTCCCGCGTGCGGAATTGCCCCTTTAGCGGGCCAGGGCCTTGCGAACCGCGTAAGAGAGCGAGTCCACCAAAACAACCAGAAGAATCATGGTGATCAGGATGCTGCTGGTCTCATTCATTTGAAACAGACCCATGTGAAAGGCAAGCATCTGCCCCAGACCGCCGGCACCCACCACCCCAAGCACGGCGGCCGCGCGGATGTTGTTCTCCCATCGATAGAGCGTGTAAGACATGAGTTGAGGGACGATCGAAGGCAGGGTGGCATAGACGAAGCATTGACTCGGGCTTGCCCCATTGAGCCTAAGCGCCTCGTGAACATGCTGGGGCGCATTCTCGGCCGCCTCTGCGAAGAGTCGCCCAAGGACACCGGCTGTGTGGAGAGCCAGGGCAAGTGTGCCGGCCATTGGGCCAAGACCGGACGCAATGATGAGCATGGCGGCCCACATCAAGTCGGGAACGGATCGAAGAAGGTTGAGCAGAAGACGACTCAGGCGATTCGTGGTGCCTGAGACACCATCGCTTTGCGCTGCCCAAAAGGCCAGGCCAATGCCAGCAATCGCCGCAATGAGGGTGCCCACGAAGGACATGGCCAGTGTCTCGAACCCCGCAACTACCAGCCTTACAAGAAACTCGTGGGAGAGGTTGGGTTGGGCCAACTCAGAAATGAAGCGGCCCATGCGCTGCATTGCCTCCACCGAAAAGAGGCGGTGAAGTTGCATATCCAGGCTCCAGAAACTCAGGACCACTAGAACGGCCAGGGCGCCCAGGCCCCAGCAGACTGAACAGCGCCAATGAAACAGCGCAGGCGGCATGGGGGGGGCGCTGTTCTTCACTGAATGGATCGCCGAATCCATGCGCTGATCTGATCGGCCATTGCAACCAAGAGCATGAGCACGATGAGTATGGTTGCGACCTCACCGCCATTGAACATCTTCATGGAGGCGTCCATTTGTTGGCCCAGGCCACCGGCGCCAACGAAGCCCAAGACTGCCGAGGAGCGAATTGCACACTCCCAGCGGTAGACGGTGTAGCTCGAGAGTTCGGTCGCGTTCTGAGGGAGCAATCCGTAGAGGAAGGCCTGCAGTCGACCGCCTCCGCTGCCGAGAACCGCACGGCTGGCCTGCTGGTCACCACTCTCTAGGATCTCACCGTAAATCTTTCCGAGCATGCCGGTGTAGGTCACGGCAATGGCGAGGACCCCGGCAGCGGGGCCAAGGCCTACCACCCGAACAAAGATCAGGGCCCAGACCAACTCGGGAATACTTCGAAGGATGATGAGCAACCAGCGGATGAACTGCCGGATGGCAAAGCCCAGCGGATGCATTGGCCCGGTGAGCGATGAAATAGAGAGGGCGCTGCTGGCAGCGAGCGCCAATGGAATGGCAAAGAGCAGGGCGAGCGACATCCCCGCGGTGGCAATTGCAATGGTCGTCCACGACTCTTTCGCGATGAGAAGAATGAATTCCCCATTGAGTTCGGGAGGGAAAAAATCGAGAACGAAGCCGGCGGTGACTTTGAGGTTGGCGGGCTCGAGCAGCATCCAAGGCTTGAAATCGACCGCCACCAGTGATGGCACAAGAAGAACCACCAGTGCCAATCCCCAGAAGACTCTGCCAATCCATGCAGGGTCGCGCATGGTGGGTGATTGAACGGCCATCAGCGGCAGGCGATCACCGTTGGCGTTGCAGGATCGATGAACCCATGCGATTGCTCGGCCGGGGCACGACCTTCGAGCTCATGCTCGAACTGGGCGTATAGCTTCATGAGTGCCTCGTCGCTGAGGCGCTCGCGCGGGAGGTCGAATTCCAGCATGCCATCGCGAAGGCCAATGATTCGCGGAAACATCTCTCTTGCGACCCCGACTTGGTGAAGGGTGGCAATGAGGGTTACGCCGCGGCGATTGGCCTCCGACACAAGGGCTTCAATGGCTTGTTGAGATCGCTTGGGGTCGAGGGCCGAGAGTGGCTCGTCGATGAGCCAGAGGTCTGCCGACGACATGAATGCTTTGGCCAGGCCCACGCGCTGGCGCTCTCCGCCGG
>JBJOGU010000075.1:0-3023 GCA_046048075.1 Pseudomonadota bacterium | reverse complement strand
GTGTCGCACTCTTGAAAGGCGTCCAAGCCGATGGCATGGGTAGGTACCTGTCCTGAGACAATCACCATGGGAATCGAGTCCATGTAGGCGGTCGCAATGCCGGTGACGGCATTGGTGAGTCCGGGCCCGCTGGTAACGATGCAAACGCCTGTTTTGAGGCTGCTTCGAGAATAGGCATCTGCCGCATGAACGGCCGCCTGCTCGTGTCGCACAAGGATGTGCTTGACCTTGTCTTGCTTGAATATCTCGTCGTAGATATAGAGAACGGCCCCACCGGGGTAGCCAAATAGGTGCTCCACCTTCTCTTCCTGAAGGCAGCGCACGAGTATCTCTGCGCCAGTCATTTCCATGTTGTTCGGTCCTAAACAGTTCTAGCGATCCCCACCCGCCGGCGCCCTCCGAACGCGGAAGACGCAGACATTAAGCAGGGCCTTGGAGCTGATGGATCGGCGAGAAAGAAGGCCTTGTGGGCCCTTCCTCGACGCTTCAATCGGCAAGCCGAGGATGATAGAGGTCTTGCACCTGAGCGGTCAAATCTTGTCTCTGACTTTGCTCAGCGACGGGGGGTATGAACCAGTCGCGTTCCTGCAATCCAGTCGTGGAAGCTCTGGCGATCGGATCGCATCAATCCAACAATAAGCCAGAGGCCGGTGATCAGTGAGAGGCTTCCGACGGCGGCCCGCAGCCAAGCCTGGGAGAGACTCAGATCGCTCCCCGTTCGGGCGTCCACCACACGAAGCGCAAGGGTCTGCATCGGGAGCGTGACGCGCCCTCGGCTCCATCCCCAGGCAAAGTAAAAGAGACAGAGCGCGAAGACAGACAGCTGGAGCCCGAGACGCTTGCTGCCGCCCTCCCCGTTGGGATCGTCCGTCTGACCCGTGACCACGGCGTAGAGGAACCCGTAGACCAGAACCGGTCCGACCAGGAGGATGGACTCATAGACCATCCCCATGAACCGGCGCCAGAGAGTCGCATCCGCCAGCAGGGGCTCGAGTTCGGCCCCCCGCCGCTCCTTGGTCATACCCTTGTTCGCACTAGTGAACCACTCGTTCGAAGGAGAGCTGACCGTCTCTGAGGTCGACCGGCACCACGTCGTTCGGCGCAAAGCGCCCCTCGAGTATCAAGCGTGCCACAGGATTCTCAATCTGAGACTGAATCGCCCGCTTGAGCGGGCGCGCCCCGTAGAGGGGGTCAAAGCCAACCTTGGCCACCTCATCGAGGGCCTCCTCGGACACGACCAGGCGAAGGTCTCTTTCGGCCAATCGGGCACCCAATCGCTCGAGCTGAATCCGAGCGATGCTTCGGACGTGGGCCTGATCGAGACCATGGAAAACGACGATTTCATCGATTCGATTAATGAATTCCGGCCGGAAATGCTGCTTGACCTCGGCCATCACCGCTGACTTAACGACCTCTGTGGGCTCTCCGCTCAGGCGTTGAATCTCGGGCGACCCCAGATTGGAGGTCATCACAACCACCGTGTTTCGAAAGTCGACCGTCCTGCCCTGCCCATCGGTGAGACGGCCGTCGTCCAGAACCTGCAGCAAGACATTGAAGACGTCGGGGTGCGCCTTCTCCACCTCATCGAGAAGGATGACGCTGTATGGCTTTCGACGGACAGCCTCGGTCAGCGTGCCGCCCTCTTCGTAGCCAACGTATCCCGGAGGTGCACCGATGAGCCTCGAGACCGAGTGCTTCTCCATGAACTCGCTCATGTCGATACGAACAAGCTGCTCCTCGGAGTCAAAAAGGAACTGGGCCAGGGCCTTGCAGAGCTCGGTCTTCCCGACCCCCGTGGGTCCGAGGAAGAGAAAGGAGCCATAGGGGCGATTCGGGTCCGAGAGTCCCGCTCGTGAGCGCCGGATGGCATCGGCCACCAGCGTCACGGCCTCGTCTTGACCCACCACTCGGGCATGAAGATGCGCCTCCATCTGCAACAGCTTCTCGCGTTCGCCCTGCATCATCTTAGACACGGGAATACCGGTGGCACGCGAGACCACTTCGGCAATCTCCTCTGCGCCCACCTGCGTCCTCAGCAAGCGAGGACGAGCCTGCTCGGCCGGCCCTGAATCCGCGGCCTTCAGGCGCGCCTCGAGCCCCGGGAGACGACCGTACTGAAGCTCCGAGACCTTCTGCCAGTCGCCCTTCCTCGTGTGCTGCTCGATCTCAAGCCGGAGCCGCTCGATCTCCTCTTTGATGTGCTGCGACCCCTGAACGGCCGCCTTCTCGGATCGCCAGATCTCCTCGAGATCGGCGAGCTCCCGCTCGAGCCGGTCGATTTCCTGTTCAATAAGATCAAACCGCTTCTTCGAGGCCTCATCCTTCTCCTTTCGCACAGCCTCACGCTCGATCTTTAGTTGAATCAACCGTCGATCGAGCTTGTCCATCGCCTCGGGCTTCGAATCGATCTCCATCTTGATTCGACTCGCCGCCTCATCGATCAGATCGATGGCCTTGTCCGGCAGGAATCGGTCGGTGATGTAGCGATGAGAGAGCTCGGCCGCCGCAACAATGGCCGGGTCTGTGATGTCGACCCCATGGTGAAGCTCGTAGCGCTCCTGCAGCCCCCGCAGGATCGCAATGGTTGCCTCCACACTGGGCTCACCCACCAGCACCTTCTGGAAGCGGCGCTCTAGTGCAGCGTCTTTCTCGATGTACTTGCGGTATTCATCCAGGGTCGTCGCCCCGATGCAATGGAGCTCGCCGCGAGAGAGTGCTGGCTTGAGCATATTGCCCGCATCCATGGCCCCCTCAGCCTTGCCCGCACCCACCATGGTGTGAATCTCATCAATGAAAACAATGGGGTGGCCGGCGCTGTCTTGCTCGGCCATAGCGGCAATATCCTTCAGAACCGCTTTGAGCCGCTCCTCAAACTCGCCTCGAAACTTAGCGCCCGCAAGAAGCGCGGCCATATCGAGGGTTAGAACACGCTTGCCCTTGAGACCCTCGGGAACTTCACCATTCACAATTCGCTGGGCCAGCCCCTCGACGATGGCGGTCTTACCGACGCCGGGCTCGCCAAT
>JBJOGU010000074.1:0-3461 GCA_046048075.1 Pseudomonadota bacterium | reverse complement strand
CGAATCGAGGCGAGGTCATCGCCATATCCGGCCAGCCGAAGACGAATCCAACGCGGGATTTCCGCGCCACATGCATCGGAGAACCGGGCGAGTTGGCTGTAGTTGGTAATGGGCATGATGCCGGGGATGACCGGGACGTTCGCACCGAGTCGATGGGCCTCGTCCACAAATCGAAAATAGGCGTCGCTATTGAAGAAGTACTGGGTGATAGCCCCCGTGGCCCCAGCTTTTACCTTCTCCACGAAGTGCCGAAGGTCGTCTTGCGCTGAGCGGGCCTGCGGATGCACCTCGGGATAGGCGGCCACTTCAATCTCGAATGCATCGCCGAAGGCCTCTCTTACGAACCGAACAAGATCCACCGCATGGGCAAAGGCACCCGCCTGCCCGTAGCCGGATGGCAGGTCGCCTCGCAGAGCAACCACGCGATGAATTCCCTGTTGCAGGTAACCCTTGAGTAGTTCGTGCAGCTCCTCGCGCGCAGCGCCAATGCAAGACACGTGGGGGGCCACTGCGGGGAGCACAGCCTGGAGTGAGCGCACGGTCTGAAGCGTGCCCTCCCGGGTTGAACCTCCCGCTCCATAGGTGACCGACCCATACTGGAGCGAGAGCGAATCATTGAGCCGCCGTGCAGAGTCGAGCAGGGCGGACTGCGCCTGCTCGGTCTTGGGCGGGAAGAACTCAAGACTGATATTCACGATCGAAATCGAGAGAAATCAGTATCGATAAGCTTCGGGCTTATAGGGGCCTTCCACCGGCACGCCAATGTAGCGGGCCTGCTCGGGTGAGAGTTCGGTGAGCATTGCACCGAGCTTTTTCAGCTGAAGCCGTGCCACTTTTTCATCGAGGTGCTTAGGCAGCACGTAGACCTTGCCCTTCTCATAGTAATCCTTGTGGCTGTAGAGCTCGATCTGCGCAATGACTTGATTGGCGAAAGACGAACTCATGACATAGCTCGGATGGCCCGTGCCGCAGCCCAGATTGACCAGGCGGCCCTGCGCGAGAAGGATGATTCGCTTGCCGTCGGGGAAGATCACGTGGTCCACCTGTGGTTTGATCTCCTCCCACTTGCACTTGGAGAGCGAGGCGACATCGATTTCATTGTCGAAGTGGCCAATGTTGCAGACGATGGCCTGGTCTTTCATTTTCGACATGTGATCAAAGGTGATCACATCCTTGTTGCCGGTGGCGGTGACAAAGATATCGGCCTTGTCGGCGGCGTAGTCCATGGTCACGATTCGGTAGCCTTCCATCGCGGCTTGAAGCGCGCAGATGGGGTCCACCTCGGTGATCCAGACTTGGGCCGAAAGCGCACGAAGGGCCTGGGCCGAGCCCTTGCCCACATCGCCGTAGCCGGCCACGACGGCAATCTTTCCAGCGATCATCACATCGGTGGCCCGCTTAATGCCATCGACCAGTGACTCACGGCATCCATAGAGGTTGTCGAACTTGCTCTTGGTCACAGAGTCATTGACGTTGATGGCGCGGAATGCCAAGGTCCCCTTGGCGCTCATCTCCTTGAGACGATGCACACCGGTGGTGGTCTCCTCGGTGACGCCAATGACAGAGTCGAGGTGGCGTTGGTAGAAGCCGGGGTCTTTGGCCAGCTGTGCACGAATCGAGGCGAAGAGGCATGTCTCTTCCTCGCTACCGGGCTTGTCGAGCACAGAGGGATTGCGGGCCGCCTCGGCACCGAGGTGCAGCAGCAGCGTTGCGTCTCCACCATCGTCGAGAATCATGTTGGTGGTCTGGCCGTTGGGCCAATCGAAAATGCGATGGGTGTAATCCCAGTACTCGGTGAGGGTCTCGCCTTTCTTCGCAAACACCGGGGTGCCGTTGGCAGCAATTGCGGCCGCAGCGTGGTCTTGGGTCGAGAAGATATTGCAGGAGGCCCAGCGGACATCGGCCCCCAGCGCGGTGAGGGTCTCGATTAGCACCGCGGTTTGAATGGTCATGTGCAGCGAGCCGGTGATTCGAGCTCCCTTGAGGGGCTGCTTGGCCTTGAACTCATCGCGAATGGCCATGAGCCCGGGCATCTCGGTCTCGGCAATGCGGATCTCCTTCCTGCCCCAGTCGGCCAGGGAGAGATCCGCAACAACATAGTCGGTGGGGGGGGTTGTTTTTAATACGGCGCTCATCTCGCGCTCCTTTTAAGTTGAAGGTTCGCGAGCGCCGTTGCACAAGCCTGCGGGGCAGGCCACCCAAGCCTGGGAGGGGAACCCTCTCGCAACGCTCCTTGAGTGAGTCCAGATTGTGGCCGTAGCCGACCGATTGGTCAAGAGAGCCCCCGGTGGTGGGCGCGCGGCATGGATACTCGGCGAGCGAGGGGCGGAAGCCGGGGAGCGCCCGACGTGGATCGGCCCCGAACTTCGCGAAGCGCGAGAGGGGGCGGGCACGACTTGCGCTAGAACGGCGCGGCCCGACTGATTAAAGGCAACGCGCCCGAAGTGCCTCGGCCCGGTCCGTGGCCTCCCAAGTGAACTCGGGCTCTTCGCGGCCGAAATGCCCATAGGCCGCAGTCTTGCGGTAAATCGGCCGCAAGAGATCGAGCATCTGGACGATGCCCTTTGGACGCAGATCGAAGACATCGCGAACCGCCTGGGCAATGCGCTCGTCAGGAACCACCCCCGTGCCTTCTGTGCTCACCATGATGGAGGTGGGCTGTGCCACGCCAATGGCATAGCTGATCTGAATCAGGGCCTTCTTGGCCAAGCCCGCTGCAACAATATTTTTCGCCACATAGCGACCCGCATAGGCTGCGGAACGGTCGACCTTCGAGGGATCCTTGCCCGAGAAGGCGCCGCCACCGTGGGGAGCGGAGCCGCCGTAGGAGTCAACAATAATTTTGCGGCCGGTTAGGCCGCAGTCCCCCTGCGGACCACCCACCACGAAACGGCCAGTGGGGTTCACAAGGAACTTGACGTCGCCCTTGACCAGGTCTTTGGGCAACACCGGCTTGATGACCTCTTCGATTACGGCCTCGCGCAGCTTCTCGAGGGCAATGTCCGGGGCATGTTGGGTGGAGAGCACCACCGTGTCGATTCGCTCGGGCCGGCCATTGACATAGCGAAGGGTGACTTGGGATTTTGCATCGGGCCGAAGCCATGGGAGCCTGCCATCTCGGCGCAAGAGCGACTGGCGCTCCACAAGACGGTGAGCGAGGTGGATGGCCGCGGGCATTAGCGTGGGTGTTTCATCGCAGGCGTAGCCAAACATCAGGCCTTGGTCTCCCGCACCTTGGTCGAGGTTGTTGTCTTGGGCGCGGTCCACGCCCTGGGCAATATCGGGGCTCTGCTTGTCGTATGCCACGAGCACTGCACAGCCCTTGTAATCGATGCCGTACTCGGTGTTGTCGTAACCAATCGACTTGATGGTGTCTCGGGCCACTTGGATGTAGTCCACATTGGCACGGGTGGTGATCTCGCCGGCCAGCACAACAAGACCGGTATTGCAGAGGGTCTCTG
>JBJOGU010000073.1:0-6037 GCA_046048075.1 Pseudomonadota bacterium | reverse complement strand
AGCTTCGCGATGCCCTTCTCTTGGAAGCCCGCCTTGACAATGCTCTGCGTCATTCGATCAAGATCGGACATCGGCCCATACTGACCGGCGCAGCCGGCAAGCATCACTGCGGATGCCACGGCCGTTAGAACGATTTTTTTACTCATTTGGATTCCCCCACTTATCGTTTGATGGTCGGGGCCAGCGAGGCCACGCCGTTGCCATTCACACCCATGTATGTGGACAGTGCCACTGAGAGCTCACTGCTGAACTTGAGCTCGGGGAAACGCTGCTGACGGAAACAGTCTTCAAGGCGCTTGTTCATCGGCCAGAGTTGACCATTGCTTACGCGATAGGCGGGCCATGAGGTGAATGCAGAACCCGCGGGCTCCTTCTTGGTGAGATTCGGCAGCCCCTGCAGACGAATCCGCTTGCTGTCCTCGGCATGGCAGGTTGCGCAGGCGAAGTCATAAGGACCCGCCCGGTAGAAGAAGGCACGCTTTCCAACCTCGTACATGCGCTTCTCTTCGGGGTGGTTCTGTGGAACGTTGACCGGCATGCCCTTGGACTCAGCGGCGATCCAGGTCACCAAGGCCACAATATTCTTGTGATCGTCCTTGTTGTAGGCGTTCACCTTGGGCTCGATGCCCTGAATGGACTTCATGCAGTGGGCCAGTCGGCCTTCAAGATCCATGACCTTGCCGGTATCTGCGAAATAGCGGGGCAGAGATACGAAGGCACCCTTGACCACACCGGGCCCAAGGCCGAGGTCGCACTTCTCCAACGAAGCCTGATTCGGCCCAGCCTTCTTCTTCCAGAGCTCCTGACCCTGCATCTCCCAGAGCTCGGCCGGATTGCCATCGGCAATGAGCTCGCGATAGCGATCGATTCCTTTTTCTGTTTCTGTCTTCTCGGCCCAGGCGCCTCCCGCCACCAGACCAAGCCCCGCGGCCAGAAATACCGACCGAACGATCTGCTTGCGCATAGTCATCTCCCCTCGATTGACAAACGGGGGTGACAGAAGCTGCCACCCCTATTTACTTCAGATCAATACAAACTTAAGCAATGGCGGCTTCGTCTGAGCGAGTCTCGCCCTTGTTGTCTTTCCATGTCACGGTGATCTTGTCACCGGCCTTGGCACCCTTCACCTTGAACTGCAGGTAGGGGTTCTTCGATACCGCCGGGCCCCACTGGGCGGTCATGACGGTCTTCCCATTGAGCGCTGCGGTGACATCCTGAATGAACCAGGCGGGAACCAGCTGGCCATCGCTTCCCTTGCGCTGACCCGTTTCCATCTCGTGTGACATCAGCACACGCACATCGGCTACATCGCCATCTACTTTGGCGCGAATACGCATTGGATTTGCCATGTTCTATTTCTCCTTCAATAAGTGTTCTGTGGTGTCAATGAATGGGCTGGCAATTAACCGCCGCACCCACCGAGGGTGACCTTGACTTCCTTCTTGGCCATAAAGAACTTTCCATCGGCCTTGACGACTGCGTAGACATCAGAGCTTTGTCCCATCTTCACTCGCATCGATACATCGGCAACTGCTGCGGGCGTGAACTCAAAGAAGCCAGCCATCATGGTGGGATTCTTCTCAACCATCACTGCGACCATCTGGGCGTTTTTCAACGAGGTGGAAACACCAACGGGCACCACTGCGCCGTTCTCGGCAATGTCCGGTGAGGTGATGGTGATGTCGCTGCTGTTGGCGGCATTGCCAATACCCATGGCCTTGAGTGTGTCGGCGATGGACTTGGTCTCAAACCACTCCTTCTTCCATGCAGCCATGGCCGGGTTGGAAGCAAAGAAACCCATGGATGCCAGCGCTGTATATACGGCAGCACCCCCACCGGCTTTCAAAACATCACGACGATTCATGCTCATAACGACTCCTTTCAGTATGGGTTCGGGTCTAAATCAATTCTTTTTCGGCTTGGAGGTGTCCAGCCCACGTGTTGGCCCAATTGGGCGATTTTGCTCAATCAGATTTCCGTGGCTGTCTACAGCGGAACCGGGCAAGAAAGACGTCACGACCACTTCTTTCTTGCAGTCTTTCATACATGCGGTTGCACGAACATCAGGTTTTCCCTTAACCGTCCACAAACCATGGTCCGTGGTCATGCCGTTTCGGTTGGGCATACGCTTTTGAACCTCGGCAATGTTTTTGTCGGACAGAACAAAGTCGGAGGGGACAATCTCGCCCAGATTCAAGATATAGGCAGTGACCGCGTAGACCTCTTCGGTGGTGAGGGTCTTGGGGTTCGTCCAAGGCATGGCTCGGTTGATGTAATCCCAGAGCGTCGAGACCGTGGCCACCTTCATGAGCGTGGTGCGCTGAGGGAAATCCAATCGAGCGAGGTTGGCCACGCGACCCGATTTAATATCCGCCGGCGTGGTTCCGCCTGCAATGGGCGTGAAGACATCGGTGCTCTCGCCAAACACCCCATGGCATGAAGCACACTTGGCCTCCCAGACGTCTTGGCCCTTGGCCACTGAGCCGGACCCCGGAGGCAAGCCCTTGAAGTCAGGCCGAACATCGATGTCCCAGGCCTTGATCTCGGCGGGCGTCGCCGCGCGACCGATGCCCTCGAATGCCATAACCAAACTGGGCGTTACGGTCAGCGCGAGAGTGGCTACCGCAAAAGAAAGCTTAGTTGACCTGAACATTGCTCACCTCCCCACTCTCGGCCACACGCCAAGATTGAATCATGTTGTTGTGATAGATCGAGCGTGTGCCCCGAACCTCTCTGAGCATCTGCACCGGCGGTTGAACATAGCCAGTGTCATCGATTGCACGGCTCTGAAGAATGGCGGGCTTGCCATCCCACGTCCAGTCGATATTGAAACGTGTGAGCGCCTTGGTGAGCACTGGGGTCTCGAGCCGAGCCGTGCGCCAATTCTTGCCACCGTCGGCAGATACATCGACGCGCTTGATTTTCCCGCGACCAGACCAAGCCAAGCCAGTGATGTTGTAGAAGCCCTTGTCGAGCAAGAGCTGCCCACCCGAAGGTGATGTGATCACCGATTTTGTCTCCTGAATACCGCTGTATTGCCGGTGCATTCCGTTGGGCAATAGATCGATGTAATGGACGGCCTCATCTTTGGTGGCCCACTTCTGATCGCCCACCTCGATTCGGCGAAGCCATTTCACCCACGAAACCCCTTGCACGCCCGGGACCACCAAGCGCAAGGGGTAGCCGTTCTCGGGCCGCAGCATCTCGCCATTCATGCCGTAGGCCACAATGACATCGTCGAGCGCCATCTCGATCGGGATGGTGCGGGTCATCGAAGAGCCATCGGCCCCTTCGGCAAGAACGTACTTTCCATTCTTTTTGTCGTAACCACAGTCTTCAAGCAGCGCCGAGAGGGGAACGCCGGTAAACTCGGAGCAAGAGACCATTCCATGGGTGTACTGAACGGTTGGCACCGCGACATTGCCCCACTCCATGGCGGTATTCGCACCGCACTCAATGAAGTGAATACGCGAGACCGATGGCAGGCGCATGAGGTCGTCCATGGTGTAGACCTTGGGGCGCTTGACAAGCCCATTGATCATGAAACGATGCTTGGAGGGATCGATGTCCCACCAGCCTTGGTGATGACGCTCAAAGTGCAGGCCACTGGGGGTGATGATTCCAAAAGTGCCCTGAAGCGGGGTGAATGCAACCGAGGCCGCCGAGACACGGGTAAGGCCTGGGCTCTCGCGGCGCTGAAGGCCCTTCTCATACTTCGAAGGCATACCGTAGCCATTGGCTGCAACGGGCATTCCCAATCCGGTGGAGTGCTCGGGAAGGCTCAAAATGTTGGGGTCGCCCTTGCCAGAGACCGGATTGCTCGCTGCCTTGGCCGCCGCTGCCAGGCCAAGGCCTGCCGTTGCTGCGCCCGCAGCCAGAAACTTCCGGCGCATGGTCTCGGGTGACTTCGCATCGTCTTTCGCAAGAAAGTTCTCTGGCGCTTTCACAAGACGACCGACCGTTCGCTGAATATCGCTCACGCGTTGGCTCCTATTGGTTGAAGTTAAGAAACATTGCTGACCATTCAACGACTCACGAGATAGTGCCCGCCAGACGAACGCAGACGGAGCGGCATAACTCGGTAATCATCGGGTCTGAAATCTTGTAGTAAACGAAGGTGCCATCGCGTCGGCGATTGAGCACACCGGCACGATAGAGCAGGCTGAGATGCCGGGAGACATTGGGCTGAGGTAGGCTGGTGAATTCCACCACCTCCTGAACCGAGCGCTCTTCGGTGCAAACAGCTTGGATGATGCGAAGACGGGCCGGTTCAGAGAGAAGCGAGAAATACTGGGCCGCGCGCTCAAAAATGAATGAGACCTCGTCGGCATCGGTGACCCCACCATCGATAATGCCGGGCCCAGAGGTCGCCCTTAAAGTATTGGTTTCGCGCATGGCGAATAAAGGTATGCTTCTAGAAGCATATAGTCAAGAACGAGCATTGACGCGGTGCACAACACCCCAGGTGGCCGATAGACTTGAATCACTGATGTCGAACTCCATCGCCCATTCAGGCGTGAACAAAGCGAGAGAATTGCTCGAGAAGGCCGAGCAGTCGAGGGGAGGCTTTGTCTTTGGCGCGATGGCCTCGATCAAGGGTTGCGTCTGGTGCGATCGCCTGATCGCCGAGCAGTTGCAACCAAGACAGAGGGCCAAGGAAGTCGTGGCATTTGATTTTGTAGTGCTGGACTTGCGCAGCCAATGGGCGCTTGAGCGGCGTTACCGAGTAGCGCCCACCTTTGTCATGGTCGGACGCAAAATGCAGCCGATCACCGAGCCATTGGTCGGCTACGCGTCCACTGACTTTTACTCGGCATACTTGGAAGACGCGATTTTGCAGGCCGCCCGCTACTGGAAAACTCAGACCCGATGAAGAGCGCCATAAAAGACCATTCGCAACGGCAACCCCTCCATGAGGAAGTCCACGCTCGGCCCCCCATCGCCCTCTGGCCCGACGAACTGATTTACAGCCAATCCCTGCTCATCAGCAGCAACGAACAGCGGCGCGCATTAATGGACTGGGTCAACCGCCTGAGCCTGGCGCTCAAGGCCAATATCCATCCCGTCCATGGTCAGTCGGTTCGGATCCTTGAGCTCTCAACGGCACCGAATCGACTGCTCTTGAAATGGGAACTGCACGGCGAGTTTGCCGTGGTGACCGTCTATGCGCAGGCAAGCTTCCCCACCGAGCAGACCTTCGCCCAGTGCCGCAGCGTAACGCTCGAGCGCGTATTGACCCGCCTGGCGGAACTTGGAATCGAGTCGCTGAACCCCACGATTGGCGAGAGAATCTCTGCCATCAACATTCTTATTCGAAGTGCACCCCTGACAGAGGATGTTGCCGAGCATGCGCCGCGATTTGAGAACAACACAGTGATCGGATCCACAGTCTTGGGCAATCAACGGGCCCAGGTCTGGACAGACTTCCAACTCGACCAGGCGGGCTATATCAACTTCCTCGTCCATCACCAAGCCATGGGTTCACGTCAGGCCGGCCGAGTGGTTCAGCGACTCATTGACTTGGATACCTATCGAATGATGGCCATGCTCGGCCTGCCCCGTGCCAAAGGATTGTCGGAGCCACTTCGGCAGGCCGAGGCAGAGTTGTCGGCATTGGTCGAGAGAATCAGCCGATCGACCACTCCCTCCGATTCCCCGGACCTCGTCACCGACGAGAATCTTCTTCGAGATGTCACTGGCATCGCCTCAAGAATTGAAGAATGGATCAGCACCCATGGCATGCGGTTCACCGCCAGCGAGGCCTACACCGAGCTTGTCCGTCGCTCTCTGAGCGAACTTCGCGAGACCACGGTGCCGGGTGTTCAGACCATGGGCGAATTCATGGAACGCCGCTTTGAGCCAGCCATGCGGACCTGTCGGTGGACCCAGCACAGACTCCAGGCGCTCTCCGATCGTGTCTCGCGAACCACCCAAATTCTGCGCACCCGCATTGAATTCGTGAATGAGCGCCAGACCCAGGCCCTGCTTGCCAGCATGGACCGCCGCGCAAAGCTTCAACTCAAGCTGCAGCAGACGG
>JBJOGU010000072.1:0-5134 GCA_046048075.1 Pseudomonadota bacterium | reverse complement strand
CGGTGTGAAGGTAAGCAGTGTTCGATTGATAACGAAATTGTGAGAGGAACTCTGCCGCTGGCAGGCCACTGAATCCCAGTACCTTGGCGGACTGGTCGGTGTGACCGGCCAAAATCGCGCCTTTGGCGATTAGCGCAAACGGCAGACCGTCGGCCTGCGTGCCGATGATCTTGACGCTGCCGTCGGCCATCGGAGTGAGTTGCTCGACGTGGTGGCCAAGCCGCACCTCAATGCGTTGCCCCTCTTGCCCGGCACGATTGAGCATTCGCTCAATGTAGCGCCGGCTTCCGCCAGCCACGCTGAACCATTGGGGCCGATTGGCAATCTGCAAAAGGCCGTGATTGACGCAGAAGCGAGTGAAGCTGGCAAATGGAAAGGCCCGCATTTGCTCTGCAGGGCAAGACCAGATGGCACCAGCCATTGGCAGAAGATAGCCCGATTGGAAAGCATCGCTGTAGCCACGCTGATCGAGCATCTCACCAAGACTCATCGGTGCATGGGCACCTGATTCGATTCTCTCGAGGAGGGCAGGCGCCTGTCGATGGAATCGAAGAATGTCAAAGAGCATGCGCCAGAATCTCGGCGAGAGCAGATTGGAGGGTTGAGCAAACAGACCCGCCAGGCTATGACCAGCCCACTCAAATCCACCGTTGTCTCGTGAGACCGAGAAGGACATTTCGGCGGCGTGGGTGAGGACCCCCAGTTCTGCAAACCAGGATTTGATCTCCGGATAGGTGCGGTGATTAAAAACGATAAATCCGGTGTCGACCGGCCCGCGAACCCCATTGAGCTCAATTTCGTGGGTGTGGGTATGGCCCCCCAGCCGATCGTTGGCCTCGAGCAAGGTGACATGGCACTCCTTGCGCAGGTGCCAGGCAGCCGAAAGCCCAGCAATTCCACTGCCAACGACGACCACATGGGGGCGGGAGCCGCGCATAGGCACTGGTTTAGGCCCGGTGCTCGATCAGGGCGTAGGCCGAGTGGTTGTGGATGGATTCGAAGTTCTCTGACTCGACCGTGAACGAGCCGATCGCTGCTTGCGCCTTGAGATTCATGGCGATGTCTCTCACCAGATCTTCGACAAACTTGGGGTTGTCGTAGGCACGTTCCGTGACGTATTTCTCATCGGGACGCTTGAGCAGGCCCCATAGTTCACATGATGCGGCCGATTCGGCCGCTGCGATCAGGTCCTCGACCCGGGCTGGACCCCGCAGGTCTGCATGAATGGTGACGTGGGACCGCTGGTTGTGAGCGCCGTAGTCGGAGATATTCTTCGAACAGGGGCAGAGGCTGGTGACGGGAACCACGACGCGAAGCGATACTGACTTGGCACCTCCCCGTGACTCGGCCACCCAGCTAACTTCGTAGTCCATCAAGGACTCTACGCCGGAGACCGGTGCGGCCTTTCGGACGAAGTAGGGCAGGTCAATGCGCATGAAGCCATCGGTCGCTTGTAGACGATCGAGCATTCGGTCCATGAGATTTCCGACCGACTTGTAATCCAACGGCTCTTCGAAGTTTTGGAATACCTCGATGAATCGGGACATATGAGTCCCTTTTTCCTCCGCGGGCAGAGAGACGGTCATCTCCACGGTGGCGATGGAGGGCTGGCTACCGGCGGTCGTGGCGACTCTGCAGGGATGGCGAAGTGCTCTCACCCCCACCTTTTGAATTGGAAGTCGGCGGGTGTCCTTCATCGATTGCACGTCGGGAAGCGTGCAGGGAACGATTCTCTCGGGAGCGTTCATTGGCGGGCTTTCTGTGGGGTTGATGCAGAAGAAGGGGAGCTGGCCTGGGCAAGAAGGGCTTCAATGTCTGAGACCATGCGCCGACCGGTTGGGTTCACCATGCTGGAGTAGCTTCGAAAGAGCTTTCCATCTCTGTCGATCAGGTACTTGTGGAAATTCCAGCCCGGCGCATCTGACTGACGTATGAGGTCTGCAAAGAGGGGGTTGGCCTGGGGACCCTTGACAACAGTTTTGGCAAACATCGGGAACTTCACCGAGAAGGTATTGGTGCAGAACTCTGCAATCTCCTTGTTGCTGCCGGGCTCTTGGCTGAAATCATTCGATGGGAAGCCCAGCACAACAAGGCCCTTGTCCGAATAGCGCTTGTAGAGTTCCTCGAGGCCCTCGTACTGTTTGGTGAAGCCGCAGTAGCTGGCGGTATTGACCACCAAAACCACCTTGCCCGCATATTGACAGAGGGACTGGGGCACGTCGTCCTGGAGTCTCGGAAATGTCTTGTTCAGAAGGTTTGGGCAACTGCTTGCCGTGGAGACAGCCGGAGTAGCCAAGCCGGCCAAAGCCAGCGCCGAGGCCATCAGAAAATCCCTTCGGACGAATGTTTTATTCAATCTTGTCCTAGCCATAGAAGTTGCCGTGACCTATACTAGGGACAAGACCGTAGACACGTCAACCTATTGTCTACGACAAATGCGGTTATTTTGAGGCAAATGCCATGGACCAAGCCGTCCAATCGCCAGTTTTTCTCAGTATCGCTGCGGTAGAGCGC
Source organism: Pseudomonadota bacterium (assembly GCA_046048075.1). GTDB lineage: Bacteria > Pseudomonadota > Gammaproteobacteria > Burkholderiales > Burkholderiaceae_A > Hahnella. Next base: position 2,620 of record JBJOGU010000072.1, on the reverse strand, counting down.
GATACTGGTTTGTCCAAGGACACTCTCAGGGTCTGGGAGCGTCGGTATGGGTTTCCTGTGCCACAGCGAGACGCCTTCGGCGAACGCATCTACTCCTTAGATCAAGTCGACCGCCTACGTCTGATTCGGCGTCTTTTGGATGCCGGCCACCGTCCGGGAAAGATTATTGGCTTACCCGATGAAAGTCTGCGCACGCTAGCAGAGCAACTTCCTTCGTCTCTTCCCGTTCCCTCGGAGGACCAGGCGGCCGACCTCGAGATGTTTATGGAGCTCACCCGAGCCCATCAAATTGAAGAGTTGCGTCGGCAGTTGGGTCAGCGGGTTTTGCGCCATGGCCTGGCCCGCTTTGTGACCGAGGTTGTCGCCCCGCTGATTGATCAAGTGGGTGATGCATGGGCCAGGGGCCAGCTCGAAATCTATGAGGAGCATCTCTTCACAGAGAGCATGCAGGTGGTTCTGCGAAATGCGATTAGCACCATCCCGCATCCCGCGTCCCGGCCTCGGGTTCTGCTCACCACGTTTCCAACGGAGTCCCACGGAATGGGGTTACTGATGGTCGAGGCGCTGCTGGCTCTAGAGGGTTGCCGATGTTTGTCACTCGGCGTCCAGACGCCGATATGGGATATTGCCCTGGCGACGAAGTCTCAGGAAATCGACGTGGTGGCCCTCTCCTTTTCATCGGTGGCCAACCCAACGATGGTCATTCAGGGGCTAACAGAACTTCGGTCGAAACTCCCGCTTCATGTCGATATCTGGGCGGGGGGTCGCTCCCAGGCCTTGCGACAGAGGCGTATTCCCGATGGCGTCAAGGTCGTTACCGATCTCTCCGAATTGGGAGAGGCGGTCAGTGCTTGGCGGAACCGGGCGCGCGACTAGGTTTTTTTGTACTCGGTCTTTTGGGGACAGTGCTTGATCGCCCCGAATCAGCTGGCCTGGAAATGGCTCCGACTTCGGCCTTCGAGTCCGAGGCCTTCCCCCTGGATGCCTTTGCTTTCGGTGTTTTGTCCCTTCCCTGACCACTCTTTTCCAATGACTCCGATCCGGACTCGGCGAGGCTCGCCATCTGATTGAACTGAGATTGGAGCTGATTCCAGAGCCAGGCGGACTGGCTTGCAGCGGCCATCGCCATGCCCTCGTGAGCCGGCTCACCAGAGGCTCGTGGGGTGGGGCTTGCCGAATCGTTAGCGGATGCGTCGGTGGAGTGTTCCGATGGAGTCATGCTCTCCTGAAACGCACGCAGATTAATCAGTGTGCCTCGCTGAATCTCAAGGGCCTGGAGAGTTGCCTTGACCATATTCAAGTTTAGGTTAAGCCAATGCTCAACGCTCTTGAGATCTGCGATTCGCTTCTCGATCTCCGCAAGGTCCATGGTTGGCAAAAAGGCATTGGGCAAACCAAAACCTGACAGGCCATTGCTGGACCATTCGGGAAATGCTGCCCGTAGAAACGAGAATGGATCGCTGGGATTCTCCACACGGCCAGTGTAAGGTGAAAGCCCGATGAGAACCAGCGCTGCAATCCTAGTCTGGGTGACCCTTGGGCACCTTCTTTTGCTCGCCCTGCTCTGGCTCGATCTGCAGTGGTTGCTTCGCATCACCGCCAGGCCGGTTGAGGCGCCGCCACTCGAGCTTGCCTGGGTGCGGCCCATCCCACCGGCCAATACAGTTGCTCCTCCCGCCCCCGAACAGAACCCTCGGGCCCAACCATCGCCGCCAGAGCCATTGGTTGCTGAGCCTGCTCCCATCGGAAATTCCCAGGCCCAGGAGGCTGTTGCCCCGACTCCACCCATTGATCGGGTGCCCAAGTCGGGGGCGATCGCCATGGAGGCCTATTGGGGGGAGTTCGGCCTGGATCGCCAGCCGCTCGGCAGGGGCGAGATCGTTCTTGGATATCCTGAAGAGGAGCGGTACGAGATTGCCTTGGTGGCCAGAGCGGTCGGCTGGCTCTCGGCCTTTGTCAGCGGTCCGGTCGAGATACGAAGCGAGGGCAAACTTACGCCAGACGGACTCGTTCCCCAGCGCTATCGCCAAAACACCCCGCGACGTGGTCTACAAGAGAGCGTGTTTGACGCGGGAGCAAAGACCGCACGCCTAAAGCCAGGTGGCCCGGCACTTCCCGCGCCTCCAGGCCTTCAAGACCGCCTCAGTGTGGTCTTTCAAATTGCCTGGATCGGAGAATCTCAGAGGGGCGGACTGGCACCAGGCCAGCGCTTCACCTTCCCCCTGGCCACCGATAAAGAACTAAAGAATGTGGCCTTTCAGGTGGGCAATGAGGAGGACCTTGTTCTCCCAGGCGGAATCCTGGTGCCCGCCCTTCGGGTCACCAGCGACCCCATCGACAGCCGTCGAATGGGTCTGATCGATGTCTGGCTCGACCCCACCGATCGCCATCTTCCGGTGCGAATTCGGTATACCGAACCGAGTGGTCGAGCCCTCGACTTCCTGGCCATCCGAAGCGCCCCGACAATTGACACTAACCCCTAAAAGACGGATACTTTACGGTTCGTCGTGGAGGGGTGCCCGAGTGGCTAAAGGGGGCAGACTGTAAATCTGTTGGCGCACGCCTACGTTGGTTCGAATCCAACCTCCTCCACCATTGGGGCGTGCGGGTGTAGCTCAAT
>JBJOGU010000071.1:0-16896 GCA_046048075.1 Pseudomonadota bacterium | reverse complement strand
CCCGAGGGGATTTGCGCATGAGCAGGCCGACCCAGTCCGAGCCAAGTGGCCATGACGTCCAAGACCTGCTCCTTGCCGGTTCGCTTGAGGCCGGAGAAGCAGGAGTGACTCCAATCAATCTCCGGAGAGCGACTTGGATGGGCCTTAAGAAAGGTGGCAACCTTCGACATGGCTCTATTCTGCTCCTGCCGATTGAGCTTGTCGGCTTTGGTGAGAAGCACGTGAATGGGGAGCCTCCGGGGGGCAAACCAAGCGAGCATCTGTTGGTCCAGCGGGCCAAGGGCATGTCGAATGTCGGTAACCAGAATCAGGCCCGCAAGGTTTCGTCGCTCGCCCAGGTATTTGCTCAGCTCTGCCTTCCAGAGACGCTGCGTGTTTGCATCCACAGCGGCATAACCATACCCAGGCAGGTCCACAAGACGTCCCACCTCGCCGTCAGGATCGGTCAGCGCGAACAAGTTGATCAATCGTGTTCGACCTGGGGTCTTGCTCGCAAAGGCGAGTCGCCGCCGGTTGACCAAGACGTTCAGCGCTGTGGACTTGCCCGCATTGCTGCGCCCCGCAAAGGCAACTTCGGGCACTTCCGGAGCGGGCAGTTCCCTGAATCGGGCGGCACTCTGCAGGAACTGAATCTCAGCAAGAAGCCGGTCGAGCGAACGTGAGGGATTTAAAGCAGTCGAAGGGGGGATCATCTAAAATCAAGGGTTCTACCCTAATGATTACTCGACACGGAGTTTGACATGTCCGCCTCCATTTTTCGTCTCCCTGCCCTCCCCCTGCGTGCTTTGATTTTGCTTGGCTGCATCGGCGGCGCCCCGTCTTGGGCTGCAACCACGTCTGCAGCGCCCAAGGCCGATATCGCCAAGGGCCAGGCAGTGGCTGCACAGGTCTGTGCTGCATGCCATGCCGCCGATGGCAACAGTGCAGTGCCAATGAACCCCATCCTTGCAAGTCAGCACGCCGCTTACCTGGAGAAGCAACTCCATAACTTCCGAGTCAAGCCTGGTGCAACCAAGGCTGAGCGTGAAAACCCAATCATGGCCGGATTCGCCGCCACGCTGAGTCCTGAGGACATCCGTAACGTTTCAGCGTTCTACGCCGCCCAGGCCATTAAGCCGTCCTACGCCCAGAATAAAGAAGCCGTTGCGCTCGGGCAGAGCATCTATCGTGGTGGCGTGCCGTCCAAGGGGATTCCGGCCTGTGTTGGTTGCCATTCCCCCAATGGCGCCGGGATTCCCGCGGAGTACCCCCGCCTGTCGGGCCAGCATGCCGATTACACCAAGGCCCAACTCGTGGCCTTCAGAGCCAAGCAGCGAGCCAACAGCAAGCAGATGATGGCCATCTCCGCCTTGTTGTCCGATCAAGAAATCGAGGCCCTCTCTGTCTACATCGCTGGACTCCGTTAAACCAACGATCACCCCCCCAAGCGCGACCTCGGAGACCCACTCCGAGGGAGGCTCGAATACAGGAGGGCTCGAACTCGCAGTCGGAGCGGCTTGGCTTCGGGAGTTGGTCGAACTCCTGAGCTCGATGCGCTTTGCAATTTCGGCTTTATCGATCGTCTGTATCGCAAGCGCGATCGGAACCATCGTCAGCCAGAACGCTGCACCCATCAACTACGTCAATCAATTCGGGGCCTTCTGGGCGGAGGTCTTCTCTAGGTTCGACCTCTTTCGGGTCTACAACGCGCCTTGGTTTTTGTTGGTAATGGTGCTCATGCTGGTCTCCACCAGCCTTTGCGTTGTCCGCAATACACCCAAAATGCTCAGAGAGGCCCGCGCATGGCGGGAGAACGTTCGCGAGAGCGCCTTCGCCGCTTTTCGCTACCGAGCAGCACAAGAGGGACTTGGCCTCGAAGAGTCGAGAATCGCTCTCAATCGCCTTGAGGCGGCCTTGCGTGCAAAGCGCTTTCAGGTTCGCCGACTGAGCCCTTCGGCAAGCGCAACCGGCCCGGTTATGGTTGCGAAAAAGGGCGGGATGGGCCGCCTCGGTTATATCGCTGCCCACCTCTCCATAGTGATTGTCTGCCTGGGCGGGCTCCTCGACAGCGAGATTCCAACGCGGGTTATGGCTTGGTACTGGGACAAATCCCCAGTCCAACTCAGTGGACTGACCCATGACACCATCCCAGCGAGCGGCAAACTCCCGCAGAGCACTCCAAGCTTTCGAGCCAATCTTCTGATCCCCGAGGGTGAACGCTCGGACCTCGCGGTTCTAAGCCAGCCAACGGGCGCCTTCCTTCTCGACCTTCCATTTGAGCTCGAGCTCAAGCAGTTTCGAATTGAGTACTACAACACGGGTATGCCCAAACTCTTTGCCAGCGATGTGGTCTTACGAGACAAGGAATCCGGTGAGATCAGAGCCGCCACCATCGAGGTCAATAAGCCGCTGATTCATGATGGCATTGCGATTTACCAGTCCAGTTTCGATGATGGGGGTTCGGCCTTAAAACTCCAGGCCCACCCAATTGCTGGACCCACGCGCAAGCCATTGGAGATCGACTTGAATGTTGGTCAGTCCGTGCCCCTTCGAAGTGCACAACAGACACTCGCTCTGGAGATCAGTGGTTTCAAGGCCATCAATGTCGAAAGCATTGGTGAGGGCGAGCCAATTAACGAGGTTTTCAAAGACCATGTGGCCTCGGTGCTCTCTCCAGCGGTTAATCGCGAAAAGACCAAGCTTTTGCAAAATGTCGGGGCCAGCTTCAATTACAAGCTTCGGGATGAGGCTGGTCAGGCCAAGGAATTTCACAGTTACATGCTCCCCATCGAACTGGAGGGGAGCAAAGTATTTCTCACCGGCGTGCGCGGGTCTCCCGATGAGCAGTTTCGATACTTGCGTATTCCCGCCGATGACAAGGAATCCCTCGATGAGTTTTTGAGGATTCGGGCAGCGATGAATGACCCCGAGCTACGTCGACAGGCATCGACCGCGTTTGCCAGAGCGGCCGCTCCCGAGCCCATGCGCCCCGCCTTGGCTGCCAGCGCGCAGCGGGCCCTGGACTCCGTGGCGGAGGGCGGTCTCAACAACCTCGCCACTATCTTGGAGCGAACCATCCCAGAGGCTGAGCGTGAGCGAGCGGCCGATGTCGTGGTTCGCATGCTCAGTGGCGCCTTCTGGGAGACATGGCAATTGGCTCGCCAGCGTGATGGCTTGCCGCGTCTGGCCTCAACGGAGGACCGACAAGCCTTTGCCCAACGCGCGCTCACGGCCTATAGCGACGCACTTCTCCTAGAGACCCCCTTGCTGGTGACCATGCGGGACTTCACCGAGGTCAAAGCCTCGGTCTTTCAGGTCACCCGTTCACCCGGGCAGGCCACGGTCTATCTCGGGTCGCTCTTGCTCGTTTTGGGAATTTTCGGGATGCTTTACGTTCAGGAGCGCAGGGTCTGGGTTTGGGCATCGGATGCCCCGTCGGCAGGGAGTGGAATGCGACTGCGGATGGCGGCCTCAAGCCCCCGATCGTCGATGGATTTTGATCGGGAATTTAGTGAACTCAAAGGCGTCTTAGAGCAGGTACCTTCCGGGAAACCATCATGAACACAACTGTTTTGCCGAGTCCAGCCGCCCAATCATCGAACTCGGCTGCCACCCAGGGAATTGTTGCCGTCGGTGGCGGTCGACTCGGCTGGTCAGACGGCCTCTTCGCCCTGATTCTGTCGGCTGCGGCAGGCTTTGCAAACCACCGCTACAGCGCCTTCATGGACATCTATGAGCAGGTCATTCTCTGGTCATGTGTGCCGGGCATGGTCTTTTTGGGATGGTTATGGCCTGCCTTGCGTCTGTTCTCACTGGGCACTGCGGCCCTTGCGCTTGTTGGAATTTCCGCCTACGCAGGTGACATTGCCATGGCCGAGAAGAGTTTTCTCTTGAAGTACTTGCTCTCCTCCCAGAGCGCCATTCTCTGGATGTGTGCTTTATTTGCCTTCGCCAGTGTGGCCTATTGGATCGGTCTTCTTTTCCGAGGGCCCACGGCCCTCTGGGCAGGATCCAGCCTGACCTGGGCTGCATCGGTCATGGGCTTTGCTGGACTCTTTGTTCGTTGGTACGAGTCTTATCTCATCTCACCCGATGTCGGGCATATCCCGGTAAGCAACCTCTACGAGGTCTTCATCCTTTTTGCTCTGATTACTGCGCTCTTCTATCTCTTCTATGAGAAGCGTTACCAGACGCGAAGCCTTGGAGCATTCGTATCGCTGATCATTGTGGCGGCTGTGGGTTTTCTACTCTGGTACATGGCCACTCGGTCGGCCCACGAAATCCAACCCCTTGTCCCTGCACTGCAATCCTGGTGGATGAAGATTCATGTGCCGGCAAATTTTGTGGGATACGGCACCTTCTCGATCGCGGCAATGGTGGCCTTCGCCTACCTCATTAAGGTGAATGCGGGCACTCGAAATTGGAAGTCGCTGGCCCCACTTTTTGTCTTGGGGGTCTTGCTTTGTGCAGAACCACTGGTCTTTCGGCGCTCGGGTCTGCCGGACTATTGGGCCATTTACTTTGGCATCTCCGCAGTATTTGTGGGCGGCGTTATTGCAATGCGATCGCGAATCGCCGAGGCACTTCCATCTCTCGAAATCTTGGACGATGTGATGTACCGAGCCATTGCGATTGGCTTTGCGTTTTTCACCGTGGCCACCATCTTGGGTGCGTTTTGGGCCGCAGAAGCCTGGGGCACCTACTGGCAGTGGGACCCCAAGGAGACATGGGCCCTCATTGTCTGGCTGAATTACGCGGCTTGGCTTCACCTTCGCCTGATGAAGGGGCTAAGAGGGCAGTTTGCTGCTTACTGGTCATTGGTAGGTCTGTTGGTCACCGGCTTTGCTTTTCTCGGGGTCAACATGTTTCTCTCCGGCCTTCACTCCTACGGACAACTCTAAGACCCCTCGAATGCTCCCGAGCGAGATCACTCCAGAGAGCCTCTTTCTGGAGAGAAGACGCTCCATGGGGCGGATCGCCGCGGTGGGGACCGTCGGCGCTGTCTCAGGGTTCGGCACTCTGGGCCAAGGACTGCTTGCTCCTGCATGGGCCTCCCCTAAAAGCCGGGGTGCCCCGCAAGAATCAGGCGCAGAGCTATCTCCGCCCCCTCAGAGGTCTTCCTATGTGCTGATGGATCGCCCCACCGACTGGAGCGACGCCACGACTTACAACAATTTCTATGAGTTCGGCACGCAGAAATCCGACCCTGCCCGCCACGCGCCGGGCCGACTTAAGTTAAGACCCTGGACCCTAACGGTTGATGGGCTTGTGGGCAAACCCAAGACCTACTCTGTCGATGACTTATTTCAACTGGCAACCCTGGAAGAGCGCGTCTATCGCATGCGCTGTGTCGAGGGCTGGTCAATGGTGATTCCCTGGGCGGGCTACAGCCTCTCTCAGTTGATTTCCAGGGCCCAGCCCTTGGGCTCGGCGAAATATGTTGAGTTCACAACGCTCAACGACGCCCAGATAATGCCGGGACTCTCGTCTCGTGTTTTGGACTGGCCCTATCGAGAGGGGCTTCGAATGGACGAGGCCATGCATTCGCTAACGCTCCTGACACTGGGCATGTACGGTAAGCCGCTTCCCGCTCAGAATGGAGGTCCTGTCCGCCTTGTGGTGCCTTGGAAGTATGGGTTCAAGAGTGCAAAGTCGATTGTTCGAATTCGACTCACAGAGAGCCAGCCGGTCTGCAGCTGGCACCAGTCGGCCCCCCACGAGTATGGGTTCTACTCCAATGTGAACCCATCGGTTGCCCATCGCCGATGGTCTCAAGCCACCGAGCGTCGCATCGGAGAGGACAGCCTATTCGCAGCAAGAAGGCCCACGCTGCCTTTCAATGGCTATGCTGAAGCGGTAGAGCACCTCTATCGAGGAATGGACCTGCGGCGAAACTTCTAGTGCGGCAGGCCTTGCGTGATCGCCTGCTTGGCGCAAGCCTCTGGTGTTGGGCCGCAGGCCCGCTGGTCGATTGGTCGATTCGGCTGGCCACCGTTGGCTTAGGGGCCAACCCCCAGGAACTCCTCCTTCGAGCAATGGGCCAATGGATCCTTGCCCTACTCTTGGTCATCTTAAGCCTGCCACTGCTTGAGCGCTTCTTCGGCTTGGGCCTTCTGCGGCTTAGAAGAATGCTGGGGCTCTGGTGCTTCGCCTACGCAACCCTCCATCTCTTGGCCTTCGCGCAATTCGAGCACGATCTCGTGTTGGAGGCATTCATGCGGGATCTCTTTACGCGGCCATTTGTAACCACGGGGACCCTATCGTTCCTCGCCCTCATGGCCCTTGCGCTGACCTCCAATCGGTGGAGTCAGCTGAAACTTGGTCAGAATTGGAAGCGACTGCATTGGTTGGTTTGGCCAGCGGCCTGGTTGGGCCTCATCCACTACGCACTTCACAAGGCGGGAAAGAATGACTTCGAGGCACCCGCCACGGCCGCTCTGATTCTCTGTCTCATTTGGCTCCTAAAGAGACAGGCGAGAAGGAAGAGAGTCGCTCGTCATTAAGCATTGAATCGAGTTGCTCTCGGCATCGAATCAGCTCCACGGTCTGGTTGGGATGAACCAGGACCTCTGCCGGACGTGGCCTGCTGTTGTAATTGGAGGCCATTGAGCTGCCATAGGCGCCCGCGCAGGCCAGCGCGAGGAAGTCCCCCTCGGCCAAAAGGGGCAAGCAGCGGTCTCGGGCAAGCCAGTCACCGCTCTCGCAGACCGGACCCACGAGGTCCCAATGCAAGGCCTTGCCCGCTCCGGGTGACAACTTCTTTTCCGTGAGAGCAATAACCTCATGCCAGGCTTCATAGAGACTTGGACGCATTAGATCATTCATGGCAGCGTCGACCACCGCAAAGTTCTTTGTATCCCCGGGCTTGAGAACCTCGACGCGAGTCAATAAGAGCCCTGCCGCACCCACAATGGCTCGGCCGAACTCAAACATCAATAAGGGGCGACTCTTGTTGACTCGCCTCTGCAGCCACTCCTCGACGCATGCACCGATGGCGGACATAAACTCCTCTGGACTCGGCGGCGACTCGTCGCGGTAGCGAATCCCTAGCCCACCGCCTAGATCGATGTGCTCGAGCTCGATGCCGTCGCGCTCTAGCTCATCGACGAACATCAATACCCGCTGCGTGGCTTGGACAAATGGGTCGAGTTGGGTGATCTGTGAACCAATATGACAATCAACGCCTGCAACTCGGATGCCGGGGAGGCCCGATGCCTGCCGATAGGCTACGAGGGCATCATCGAAGCCCATGCCAAACTTGTTCTCTTTCAGTCCCGTGGAAATATAGGGGTGTGTCTTGGCATCGATATCGGGATTAATTCGTATGGAGATTGGCGCAACCCGCCCCAGTGAGGTTGCCACTCGAGAGAGTTGCAACAACTCAGACCGGCTCTCGACATTGATGCACCCCACACCCAGTTGAACCGCCTGGCCAAGCTCCTTCGCAGACTTGCCCACTCCAGAGAAGACACAGTCTTGCGGGCGGCCTCCCGCGCGGATGACCCGCTGCAACTCTCCATTTGAGACGATATCGAAGCCCGCACCAAGCTTCACGAGAAGGCTCAGAATCCCAAGGTTTGGGTTGGCCTTGACCGCGAAACAGACTTTGCGTTGAAGCGGGGAAGGCGAGGCAGCTTGAAGCGATTGAAACGACTCAATGATGGCGCGGGAGGAATAGACATAGAGTGGCGTGCCGTATTCTCCGCAGAGGCTGGAGAGTGGCACGCCCTCGCAGCAGAGTTCACCGCCTTCGCGAGCAAAAGGCCTCGGCAAGACGCTCAGATTCTCGGTGGGCATTTCGGTGGCCTGGTGAGGGAGTGGCTATGGCAGTGGCTTGGGATTGGACTGCCCTGGGCCTGGGTCTGGAAATTGCGGACTGGGCAGCATCAAGGGGCCCTTTTGACCGCATCCCAGCAAGGGAATCGGCCCAAGACCAATCAGGCATACAAGGGCGAAGGTCTTCCAGCCATTAAGTTTTGCAAGGCCTCTGAAGCCTGTACGCTTGCGATGATTTGATTGCATGGAAAAGAGTATGACCGAATCCGAATACCTCGAGAAAATCGACGCCGCATTTGCATGGATTGAAGATCGTGTGGACGGATGGAATGCGGATTTTGATCGGGTTCTTGAGTGCCATCGAAAAGGCCCCGTACTTGAGACCGAATTCGAGGATGGACAAAAAATCATCGTCAATGCGCAGGCGCCCACCCGGCAGTTATGGCTCGCCTCTATTCATGGGGCCTACCACTTTGTCTGGCGCAATGACCAATGGCTCGACACTCGTGGGCAGGGCTCATTTGAGGCCATCTACGAGAGTCATGCGAAGGCCTTGGCCCAGTTCTAGACCATGCTAGGGCGTGGTCGCCGCACCGGGAGGCATTGCGGCCGCGGCCTCGTTGAGACCCGGGGGGATGTCGAGGGTGTCGACTCCCACACCCGGCAGGTTCGCCGAGGTGTAGAACTCATTGCCAAGCCGCACAATTCCAGGGGGCACCTGCCGCTGTGTTACCGGAACTTTCTTCAGTGCCTCTGACATAAACGAGATCCAAACGGGGAGGGCAAGGCCGCCGCCGGTCTCTCTTTCGCCCAGTGATCTGGGCTGGTCGTAACCAATCCAGGAGACTGCGGACAACTGAGACTGGTATCCAGCAAACCAAGCATCTTGGGCATCGTTGGTGGTGCCTGTCTTTCCTGCCAGGTCGGAGCGACCGAGTGACAACGCCTTTCTGCCGGTGCCCGAGCGAATAACTTCTTGGAGGAGGTTGTGGATGAGGAAGGCATAGCGGTCATCCATGATTCGGGGCGCATCGCCGCGGGCGCGGGCAGGCTCGGTCTGGCTGATTAAGCCGCCGTGCTCATCCAAAACCCGGTCGATAAAGTAAGGGGTGACACGAAATCCCCCGTTGGCAATCGCGGCGTACCCGGCAGCCATCTGCATGGGCGTCACCGCTCCGGCCCCAAGGGCGAGGGTGAGGTAGGGGGGGTTCCTGGCCGACTCGAAGCCAAACCGGCTCAGGTAGCTTTGACCGTAACGTGGGCCAATGGCGCTGAGCAACCGGATCGAGACCATGTTCTTCGAGCGGGCCAGCGCCTGCCGAAGGCTAATCGGGCCATCGTAAACCTCGTCATAGTTTCGGGGTTTCCACTCGACCCCTCCCGTAATGGCGGCGTCAAAGCTCACTGGGGCATCGTTGATCATGGAACTGCCTGAATAGCCTCGCTCGAGTGCGGCGGCATAAATGAACGGCTTGATCGTTGAGCCGGGCTGGCGGTAGGCCTGGGTCACATGATTAAACTTGCTGCGTCGGAAGTCGAAGCCGCCGACGAGGGCCCGGACTGCGCCCGTCTCGTTGTGCAGGGCCACGAAGGCACCCTCAACCAGTGGCGTCTGGGTAATCTCCCACTCTCCGCTGCTCATGAGAGAGAGCCGGACCACAGCACCTCTTCGAATTGCGAGTCCATCGGGCGATTTGGGATCGAGCCCCTTGGCCGCAAACTTGAGGCCGTCGCCGGAGACTGTGAATTCCCGACCTCTCGGACGCATCACGCGAACCTCGTTATTGAGTGTGCTTGTGACGACCGCTGCAAAGAGCCCATCGCTGTCCGGACGATCGGCCAAAGCGTCTTCCACCGCATCCTCCAACTCTTCGGCCACACCATTGTTGGGAAGATCAACCCGCGCCTCGGGCCCCCGCCAACCTTGACGACGATCGAAGTCAATCAACGCCGAGCGCAGAGCCAAGTGGGCCGCGCGTTGTTCATCGGCGCGAATGGTGGTGAAGACGGTGAGACCCCGGTTGTAGGCGTCCTCTTGGAATTGGCTGAAGAGCTGCTGGCGCACCATCTCTGCAAGGTAGGCGGCATTGATTGCATAGTCGTCGCTGCGGCCAACTACTTTTAGCTGTTCCTTCAGCGCCGTCACGAACTGGCCGTTACTGATCATCTCGAGTTTGACCATTCGACCCAGGATGTACTCCTGGCGCGCCTTGGCTCGGCGAGGATTGACCACGGGGTTGAAGGCCGAGGGGGCCTTGGGCAGCCCAGCAAGCATTGCGGATTCCGCAATACTGAGCTTCTGGATGGGCTTTCCAAAATAAATCTGTGCTGCGGAGGCAAACCCATAGGCACGGCGGCCGAGGTAGATTTGGTTGATATAGAGCTCGAGAATTTGCTGTTTGGTGAGTTTGCGTTCGATGTCCAAGGCAAGAAGCACTTCGAAGATCTTTCTCAGAAATGTCTTGTCCGATGAAAGATAGAAGTTTCGGGCCACCTGCATGGTGATCGTGCTGCCACCTTGCGCCTTGCGAACTGAGACGAGGTTTGCGCCGGCCGATCGGAGAATGCCCATCATGTCGATGCCGCTGTGCTCGAAGAAGCGGTCGTCCTCTGCAGCCAGGATGGCATTGATCAGGGATTTGGGAACTTCGTTGTAGCGGACAACACTGCGTCGCTCCTCACCGAATTCACCGATCAGCACCCCGTCGGCAGTCATCACTCGCAGGGGAAGCTTGGGTCGGTAATCGGAGAGTGCCAGGACCTCTGGGAGCCGTGGACTGGCCAGCGAAACAACCAGTGCTGCCAGGGCGATAAGTGACACGAGCCCAAAGAAAGCCGTGAGAAGTATTTTGATCAGCAAGCGCATGAAACCCAAGTGTATCGCCTGATAGACTCAAGCCATGTCCTCGCAAGCAATGAAAAATATTGTCTTCATTGGCCTGATGGGCGCGGGCAAAACCACGATTGGCAAGCGGCTCGCCGCCCGTGTGGGCCGCCCTCTTGTAGACACCGATCACGAGATCGAGGTGCGCTCGGGCACAACCATCCCGGTCATTTTCGAAGTGGAGGGGGAGGAGGGGTTTCGCAGGCGAGAGTCCAAGGTGATTGCCGATGTGATGTCGATCTCGGGCCGGGTGGTTACCACCGGCGGGGGTGCGCCCATGGACCCGGCCAATCGTGAGCAACTCGCAAAGGGCTATGTGGTGTATCTCGAGGCCGAACCGAGACTTCTTTGGACGCGATTGCGGTCCGATCAATCCAGGCCGCTACTGATGCAATCATCTGATCCGCGCGCAAAGGTCGACGAACTCTATTTGCTCAGAGACCCGGTCTACCGTGCCATGGCCGACTGTGTCGTGTCGAGCACCAGAGGTTCGCTTGGACAGGTGGTGACGGCTGTAGAGGAGCAACTCATTCGGGCTGGGTTGATCGCCGCTCAGGCCACCGACTCCGCCAACCCAACACGCTGATTGGGCACAATACGACCGATGAAGATGCCTCATTCGCCCCGGCCGACCGATGCGACCCAGCCAGGGCTTCGCATTCACGCCACTGTCGAGGTTGCGCTGAGTGATGGCCGCGGGTATCCGATATCGATCGGGGAGGGCCTGCTTGGTCTACCGAGCCTATGGAGTGCCTGCATTGATTCTCGGCAGGTGGTGGTGGTCACCAACACCACGGTTGCCCGCCTCTATCTGGCCTCGGTGGTCAGTGCGCTCGAGGCTTTGTCCAAAGAGGTCACCGAGGTGATCTTGCCCGATGGCGAAGCGTTCAAGGACATGGCCCACCTCGGGACCATTTTGGATGCCATGATGCAGGCTCAGGTGGATCGCTCAAGCACAGTTCTTGCGCTGGGGGGAGGGGTTGTGGGCGACATGGCTGGCTTTGCCGCCTCCTGCTATCAGCGCGGAGTGGGTTTTGTTCAGGCCCCAACCACCCTTTTGGCCCAGGTCGACTCCTCTGTTGGCGGCAAGACAGGCGTGAATCACCCGCTCGGGAAAAATATGATCGGGGCCTTCTACCAGCCCAAAGCCGTGGTGATCGATATGTCAGTTTTGTCGAGCCTTCCCGAGAGGGAGTTCAGTGCAGGCCTCGCCGAAATCATCAAGTACGGAGCAAGCCTCGATAAAAAGTTTTTTGACTGGCTCGAGGCCTCGATGGACGCCCTGGTGGCCAGAGACCCTGCGAGTCTTGCTTATGCCATTGAGAGGTCTTGCCAACTTAAGGCCATGGTGGTTGCTGAGGATGAACGTGAATCCTCGGGGCGCCGAGCGTTGCTCAATTTTGGGCACACGTTTGGGCATGCCATTGAGGCGGGCCTTGGATTTGGAACCTGGCTTCATGGGGAGGCGGTTGGTTGTGGGATGGTCATGGCCACGCGGCTGTCTCGCGACCTGGGTCAGGTGCAAGCAGACGAGGCCTCCCGAGTCCTCGACTTGATTAGGCGGGCAGGCCTCCCCACCGAGCCACCGAAATGGTCTGCCCAGAGCTACCTGGATTGGATGCGGCACGACAAGAAGGCAGCCGCGGGCCGTATTCGTTACATTCTGCTCACAGGCATTGGCCAGGCCGAGTTTAGGGCGGTAGACGACGATTTGGTGAGTGCAAGTCTGCAGGCCATGACGGCTTAGGGTCGACTGCTAATGGCAAGGCGACCTCGTCAGATCGTCTCGGGGCGCACCTATCACTTGGCCCAGCGAGGCCATGCCGACGAGCCCTTCTGCATCGATGCGCAGGACAGAGAGGCCTATATCAATGTCTTTCTGGAGTCGGCCATGGGCAATGGCCTGTGGGTTCATGCTTGGTCGGTGGTCGCTCGAGAGGCCCACTGGCTCGTAACGCCGCAACGTGCCCGCGCGATGGCAGAGAGCATTCAGCAAGTTGGACGTCGTTATGTGCCCCTATTCAATCGCCGTTGGCGACGTTCGGGTACCCCCTGGGAGGGGCGTTACCGAAGCTATTGGATATCTGCCGAGGCGCATGGGCTATCTGCCATGAGATGGTTTGCTTGGCAGCCCGTTCGGGCGGGGCTCTGCGCAGACCCATTGGACTGGCCTTGGTCCTCGGCGGGGGTTTTGGCGGGGAAACGACCAGCCCCACCGATGTCACCGATTCAGCCCATTGCGGGTTATTGGTCTCTTGGAAACACGCCGTTTGAGCGGGAGGCCGCATTCGCTCGGATCCTTCAAGAGCCATTGGAGACTTCTCTGGTCCAGGGAATGGAGAAGGGGCTCGCGAGCGGGTTTCCCCTGCTTACTGAGAGGGACTGGGCTCGTCTGCCACTGGAAGAGCGGACTGCCTGGGTCAGTCGGCCAAGGGGGCGACCCAAAAAAGAGAATGATATGTCCCTAAATAATCAGTGATCGGGCGACGATTAATTTAAATAAGGATCTGACCCCAATTTAAATCTCTCTATTAAGCGACTTTAGAGGGGATTTTCTTTGCCAAGCGGAGCCTGACTTTGGATAATCCAAGGCTCACTTTTGCGTCGGATAAAGAAATGACTCACCCCCACTCCCAAGGCCTCTACGACCCCTCATATGAACACGATGCCTGCGGTGTCGGGTTCGTCGCCCACATTCGTGGACATAAGTCCCATGAAATTGTGGAGCAGGGGCTCCTGATTTTGAAAAACCTCGACCATCGGGGTGCAGTCGGGGCCGACGCATTGATGGGCGACGGGGCGGGGATCCTAATTCAAATTCCTGACGACTACCTGCGGCAAGACATGGCTCGCCAGGGTGTCCTGCTGCCGCCCCCGGGGGAATATGGGGTGGGAATGGTCTTTCTTCCCAAGGAGCATGCCTCCCGCATCGCCTGTGAAAGGGCCGTGGAGCGGGCCGTGGTCGCGGAGGGCCAGGTCGTTCTGGGTTGGCGCGACGTACCCACGGATTCGTCGATGCCGATGTCGCCTCGCGTTCGCGCCAAAGAGCCACTGATCCGGCAGGTCTTTATTGGCCGCGGTGCCGACGTGGTTGTGCAGGATGCACTCGAGCGCAAGCTCTACGTCATTCGCAAAACCGCTTCCAGCGCAATTCAATCCCTGCGCCTTCAACATGGCAAGGAGTATTACGTACCCTCCATGTCGAGCCGAACCCTGGTTTACAAGGGGCTGTTGCTGGCCGATCAGGTGGGTATCTACTACAAGGACTTGGCAGATCCACGTTGTGTCTCTGCCCTGGCCCTGGTGCATCAAAGGTTTTCAACCAACACATTCCCCGAGTGGCCTCTGGCGCACCCCTATCGGATGGTGGCCCACAACGGTGAGATCAATACGGTCAAGGGCAACTACAACTGGATGCGCGCGCGCGAGGGCGTCATGAACTCACCCGTGCTCGGCGCCGACCTGCAGAAGCTCTACCCCATTAGTTTTCCTGGCCAGTCCGACACCGCCACATTCGACAACTGCTTAGAGCTTCTTGTCGCAGCAGGCTACCCCCTGGCGCACGCCGTGATGATGATGATCCCTGAACCATGGGAGCAGCACACCACCATGGACGAGGGCCGTCGTGCCTTCTATGAGTACCACGCGGCCATGATGGAACCATGGGATGGCCCCGCATCGATTGTCTTCACCGACGGCCGCCAGATTGGCGCCACCCTCGATCGAAATGGTCTGCGTCCATCGCGTTACTGCATCACCGATGATGACCTTGTGGTGATGGCATCCGAGTCGGGTGTGCTGCCGATCCCCGAGAGCAAAGTTGTTCGGAAATGGCGTCTTCAGCCAGGGAAGATGTTTCTCATCGATCTTGAGCAGGGTCGCATGATCCACGACGAGGAACTCAAGGCCTCGCTCTCTAAGACTCGACCCTACAAGCAATGGATTGACAATGTGCGCGTTGAGCTCAATGGGCTCGACCCAATGGCCGAGAATCGGCCAAGTCCAAACGCTCTGGCGCTGCTCGATCGTCAACAGGCATTTGGCTACACCCAGGAAGACCTGAAGTTTCTACTGGCTCCTATGGCCCAGGCAGGAGAGGAGGCCGTGGGGTCCATGGGAAATGACTCGCCCCTGGCGGTTTTGTCCGATCGCAACAAGCCACTGTTCAACTACTTCAAGCAACTCTTCGCACAAGTCACGAACCCGCCCATTGATCCGATTCGTGAGGCCATTGTGATGTCCCTGAACTCGTTCATCGGGCCCAAGCCCAATCTCTTGGACATCAACCAGGTCAACCCGCCGCTGCGCCTGGAGGTCGATCAGCCGATCCTCGACTTTGCAGGAATGCAGCGACTGCGCGATATCGAGAAACACACCAGAGGAAAGTTTCGCAGTACGGTGATCGACATCACTTATCCCGTGGACTGGGGAAAGGAGGGCGTTGAGGCGAGGCTCTCGACACTCTGCGCGGAGGCGGCCGACGCCATTGACTCGGGCGCCAACATTCTGATCTTGAGTGACAAAGGGGTTTCGATCGACCGGGTGGCCATTCCATCCCTCTTGGCACTCTCCGCGGTTCATCAGCATCTTGTTCAGTCGGGAAAGAGAACTTCAGCAGGCCTTGTTGTGGAGACGGGTGCCGCCCGAGAGGTCCACCACTTCGCCGTTCTTGCGGGCTACGGCGCAGAGGCAGTGCACCCCTACCTCGCAATGGAGACGATTGTCTCGCTGCACAAGTCCTTGCCGGGTGCGCTCAGCCCAGACAAGGCGATCGCCAATTATGTGAAGGCCATCGGCAAGGGACTGGCCAAGATCATGTCAAAGATGGGCATTTCCACCTACATGTCGTACTGTGGGGCCCAGATCTTCGAGGCCATCGGCATCAACTCGGCCACCATCGATCGCTACTTCACAGGAACGCCCAGTTCAGTCGAGGGCATTGGGATATTCGAGATGGCAGAGGAGGCCATTCGAACCCATCGTCAGGCATTTGGTCAGGACCCCGTCTTGGCCGAGATGCTCGATGCTGGTGGTGAATATGCTTGGCGCACTCGTGGCGAACAACACATGTGGACTCCCGATGCCATCGCCAAACTGCAACATGCAACGCGGGCCAATCAATTTAACTCCTACAAGGAGTACGCGCAGATCATCAACGATCAGAGCCGCAGGCACATGACCTTGCGAGGGCTCTTTGAGTTTCGTGTAGACCCTTCAAGTGCGATCCCCATCGAGGAAGTGGAGCCCGCCACTGAGATCGTCAAACGTTTCGCAACGGGGGCGATGTCACTGGGCTCGATATCGACCGAGGCCCATGCGACTCTGGCGGTTGCCATGAACCGGATAGGGGGCAAATCAAACACCGGCGAGGGGGGCGAGGACAAGCGACGTTATCGGGATGAGCTCAAGGGAATCCGAATCGCTGCCGGTACCAAGCTCTCTGACATGATTGGCGCAGCGCAGATTGAGTCCGATTACAGCCTTGAAGACGGAGACAGCCTTCGTTCTAAGATCAAGCAAGTGGCCTCGGGTCGCTTCGGTGTCACCACCGAGTACCTCGTCTCTGCCGATCAGGTCCAGATCAAGATGGCACAGGGGGCGAAACCCGGCGAGGGTGGCCAGCTACCAGGGGGCAAGGTCTCTGACTACATCGGGACACTTCGGCATTCGGTTCCCGGCGTCGGCCTCATCTCCCCACCGCCACATCACGATATTTACTCAATCGAAGACCTCGCCCAACTCATTCACGACCTGAAAAACGTGGCACCGCATGCCGACATCTCGGTCAAACTGGTGTCGGAGGTCGGCGTCGGAACCGTGGCAGCTGGTGTCTCAAAGGCAAAGGCCGATCATGTCGTGATTGCGGGCCATGATGGTGGTACAGGCGCCTCTCCTCTTTCCTCAATCAAGCATGCCGGTTCGCCTTGGGAGATCGGCCTTGCCGAGACGCAGCAGACGCTGGTGATGAATGGCCTGCGCAGCCGCATTCGTGTGCAGGCCGATGGGCAAATGAAGACGGGACGAGATGTCGTTATTGCGGCTCTTCTGGGAGCCGATGAGATGGGTTTTGCCACCGCCCCCTTGGTGGTGGAGGGATGCATCATGATGCGCAAGTGCCACCTCAATACCTGCCCAGTGGGCGTGGCCACCCAAGACCCCTTGCTTAGAAAGCGCTTCCAGGGCAAGCCAGAGCATGTGGTGAATTACTTCTTCTTTGTCGCTGAGGAAGTCCGTCAGATCATGGCGCAACTCGGAGT
>JBJOGU010000070.1:0-4100 GCA_046048075.1 Pseudomonadota bacterium | reverse complement strand
TACATTCCCGCCTCGTTTCCGGGCGCAATCATTCGTCGTCACACGGGCACGCCATTCATGGGTTATGCCGGCGCTGTTTATCTGCTGCAAGAAGTCTGCAACGCCCTCTTCGATGCACTCTTTCATATTCTTCCGCTCGGCACCGACATGGACCGTGTCGAGCCCACGCCGGTCGGTGCAAGTGTCACGGCCCAACGCAGCCTTCCCTGGGAAGCCGATGCACAGAATCGACTCGCCGAGTTGGTGGCGGCCCAGCCGGTGCTCATACAAATCTCGGTGGCCAAGCGTCTTCGCGATCGAGCAGAACGCGATGCCCGCGAAGCGGGCGAAGACAGCATCACGCGCGAGCGACTCATCGCCGCCTACGAGGCGCTTTATGCCGGGGCGTTGGCATGAGTATGTTCATGAAGACCTTCCAACCCATCCCCCAGGGGTTGATCAATAACAGGCTGAGCGGCATGACCGACTCAGCAACAAGATGTCGTGGCACGGTGCTGCGGATGCCCACTCCACGCGGGCTCAGCGTGGATTTGGTCGTTTTGGCCAACTCTAAGGAGAACCTCCCATGAGCAATAACACGAGCATTTCCGGCCTGACGGACGAGGAAGCCCAAGAGTTCCACACCTATTACATGCAGGGCTTGGTTGGCTTTAGCGCCATCGCGGTACTCGCCCACATTCTGGTTTGGGCGTGGCGTCCTTGGTTCTACTAATCCAAACGCTTTAAGGGGAATTTTATGAATCAGATCAGTCAGCTCACGCATCGGGAAGGCGGCCGGGCCGGAATGTTGGCCTTTGCAGCCTTGTTCGCAACGATCTTTTCGGTCTTCTTCATCGTGGCGGTTGTTGCCCAGTTGATGATGCTGAACTGGCGTTCATGGTTTCCCGGAGCCGAGGACAGCAAGAGCCTAACCGGTGGTGTCAGGGCGGCGGTTTACACCCTGATGTCGCAAATCAATTAGTTCTAGGAGCACACATCATGTGGCGAATTTGGAAACTCTACGATCCGCTCCGTGCCATGTTGGTACAGGGCATTTTTCTGTTCGGTCTCGCAGCAATGATTCACCTGATTCTGCTGAGCACCGCACGGTTCAATTGGATGGACGGTATGAGCCAGGCCGAGTACAAGGCGGCGGTTCAGAACTCGTCGATGCCGAAGAAGTAAGCAACAAAGGCAGGACAGTGGGTGGCTTGGCGTGGTTGCGCCGAGTCGCTCACTGAACCCCGCGAAGGAGAGAAACAATGGCTATGTTGAGTTTTGAGAAGAAGTACAGGGTTCGTGGTGGAACCTTGTTGGGCGGAGACCTGTTCGATTTCTGGGTCGGCCCCTTCTATGTGGGGTTCTTTGGTGTCACCACGATCTTTTTCACATTCTTGGGAACTGGACTCATCCTCTACGGTGCGTCACAAGGGCCCACTTGGAATCTCTGGCAGATCAATATCGCGCCGCCCGATCTCAAGTACGGATTGGGGCTAGCGCCGCTCCTTGAAGGCGGTCTGTGGCAGATCATCACGGTCTGTGCCATTGGCGCATTTGGCTCATGGGCACTCAGAGAAGTCGAAATCTGTCGCAAGCTGGGCATGGGCTATCACGTGCCCGTTGCGTTTAGCTTTGCAATCTTTGCCTACGTCACTCTGGTGGTGATACGGCCGCTGCTTCTTGGCGCATGGGGCCATGGCTTCCCCTACGGAATATTGAGTCACCTCGACTGGGTCTCCAATGTGGGCTACCAGTTCTTGCACTTTCACTACAACCCAGCCCATATGCTGGCGGTGAGCCTCTTCTTTGCCACCACCTTTGCACTGGCGCTGCACGGCTCTCTCATTCTCTCGGCCACCAACCCTGGCAATGGCCAGGTGGTGAAGACCCCCGAGCATGAAGACACCTTCTTTCGCGACACCATTGGCTACTCGATCGGCACCTTGGGAATTCACCGCCTCGGACTCTTTCTTGCACTCTCCGCAGGATTTTTCAGTGCGGTCTGCATTGTCATTAGCGGCCCCTTCTGGACCAAAGGCTGGCCCGAGTGGTGGGGCTGGTGGCTGCGTCTGCCCATCTGGTCGTAGAACGGGAATGAATCTGGAGATCCCCCATGGCTGATTATCAAAACTTATTTACACAGGTTCAGGTCGAGGCACCCAGCTATATGGGCGTGCCCCTCGATCGTCCTCGCGACAACAACGAGCGACTGCTCAAGCCTTTTCATCTGCATATTCTTGGCCGCATCGGCAATGCGCAGATTGGCCCGGTCTATCTGGGCTTCTTGGGCTTGGCCTCGCTCATCTTCTTCTTAATTGGATTCACCGCCATTGGCTGGAACTACCTGGTGCAGGTGAACTACAGCCCCATCGAGTTCGTTCGCCAGCTCTTTTGGCTCTCGGTCGATCCCCCGCCGCCGCAATATGGCCTTTCGATTCCACCGCTCAATGAGGGTGGCTGGTGGTTGTTCTCGGGCTTCTTTATTACGGTATCTGTCCTTCTCTGGTGGATGCGCATGTACCGTCGCGCAACCCAGCTCAAGATGGGCACGCATGTGGCCTGGGCCTTCGCGGCTGCGATCTGGCTCTACCTGGTTCTTGGCTTCTTCCGCCCCATTCTCATGGGCAGCTGGGGTGAGGCCGTTCCATGGGGCGTCTTCTCGCACCTCGATTGGACAGCGGCCTTCTCGCTGCGCTATGGGAATCTCTTCTACAACCCATTCCACATGCTCTCGATTGCGTTCCTCTATGGATCAACGCTTCTGTTTGCCATGCACGGCGCCACCATTCTTGCTGTGAGCCGCTACGGCGGTGAGCGTGAGATTGAGCAGATTGTCGATCGCGGCACCGCATCGGAGCGCGCCGGTCTCTTCTGGCGCTGGACCATGGGCTTTAACGCCACCATGGAATCCATTCACCGCTGGGCCTGGTGGTTTGCTGTCCTCACCTGCATCACCGGTGGCATCGGCATCTTGCTCACCGGCACGGTGGTCGACAACTGGTATCTCTGGGCCGTCAAGCATGGCGTGGCACCGCCGTACCCAGAAATTTGGGGCCCGGTGAATGATCCATCCACGGCGGCCAACGCGGTCTCGGCCGGTGCATTGCCACCCGGTGGGGCCGCCGCGCCTGCAGTGGCTCGATAAACAGGAGAGTGCAAATGAAATCATTACGAAACATCACTCTCGCAGGCCTAGCCCTTGCGGTGCTTGGTCTTTCTGGCTGCGAGCGCCTGCCCATGGAGACCAAGCAGATTGGCTATCGCGGCACCGGCATGGAGCAGGTGATCAATCCGCGCACCCAGGCCGAGGTGGACAAGGCCAATGTTCTTCCCGCTGCCCTCGATCCCGCGCCTGCGGGTGGGCCACTGGCCAAGAACATCTACAAGAATGTCCAGGTCTTGGGCGATCTTACCGAGGGGCAGTTCAATCGCCTCATGGTCGCCATGACCCTCTGGGTGGCTCCCGAGCAGGGCTGTGCCTATTGCCACAACGTGCAGAACTTCGCCGATGACTCGCTCTATACCAAGATTGTTGCGCGTCGAATGACACAGATGACGCAGTCGATCAATGCCAAATGGCAGGCGCATGTGGGTGAAACAGGCGTGACTTGTTACACCTGCCACCGCGGCCAGGGCCTGCCCTCGAAGCGTTGGTTCACGGAGCCCGATGCACAGATGGCTGGCCGCCTGCTTGGCTACGATGCCGCACAAAACCGTGCGGGCGTAGAGGCCAACGGCAACACCTCATTGCCCTACGACCCCTACACACCCTATCTGCTCAAGAGCGAAGAGATTCGAATGATTGGTACCACGGCGTTGCCCACCGGCAATCGCCAGTCTATTAAGCAGACGGAGTGGACCTATGCTCTGATGATTCACATGTCAGAGGGCCTGGGCGTCAACTGCACGTTCTGTCACAACACGCGTGCAATGGGTGAGTGGTCGCAGAGCACGCCGCAGCGAGTGACGGCCTGGCA
Source organism: Pseudomonadota bacterium (assembly GCA_046048075.1). Classification (GTDB taxonomy): domain Bacteria; phylum Pseudomonadota; class Gammaproteobacteria; order Burkholderiales; family Burkholderiaceae_A; genus Hahnella. The sequence continues at coordinate 144 of JBJOGU010000070.1, read as the reverse complement.
TGGCATACGCATGGTTCGCGAGATCAACAACGAGTACATCGCTGGGCTTGCACCGGTGCACCCGGCCAAGAAACTCGGGCCCACGGGTGATGTTGCCAAGATCAACTGCGCCACCTGTCACCAGGGGGTGAACAAGCCCTTGGG
>JBJOGU010000069.1:0-3248 GCA_046048075.1 Pseudomonadota bacterium | reverse complement strand
CCTGTGATCGGCTCGAAAGTCATAATGGCATCGCCCTGCTGAAGGAGCAATGTTTTTCTCATGTCGCGGGGCACAAATTCTGCGTTCACCGCAGTGGCCAATTGATTGGGGTCTTTGCCCAGGCGATCAATGAATTCTGCGAGGCTCTCGCCGACCCTTGCATCCATGGTCTGGCCATTGAAGTCCACCATGATGGCCTCATTGCTCGCGATACGATTAGACGAGTGCATGCTCTTGCCTTTCGGCGCCCATGGCAACCAGTGCCCGATGCATCAAGGCCGGTGCAAGCAACCAGCCGTGCCGAAATAGGCCATTGATTGCAGTGAGGCCGGGTTCGCTCACCAATTGCGGAAGGTTGTCTGGCAGAGCAGGCCTCAGGTTCACATCGCTCGATACAATTCGCGCCTCGGCAAGCGATGGAGCAATGCTGAAGGCGGCCGACAATAACTCAAGATTGCTCTGAACGGAGGTGGGTGATCTGTCTTCGGATTCAATCTCTGTTGCCCCCACAACAATCTCGCCCGATGGCCTTGGAACCAGGTAGACGCGCCAGCGTGGGTGCATGAGACGAATAGGCCTCTGAATCTCGCAGCCGGTCGGGGGCATGAGCGTGAAGATCTCACCGCGAACCCCACGCAAGGGCAATGAAGCGCTTCGCGCACCCAGACCGCGGCAGTCAAAGACCCAGTCGAAATGCAGTTCATCGTGCTCGGTGCGGATGGATCCCGCCCTCACTTCCATAACAGGTGTGTTGAACCGCCACTGGCTGTTCGGGCTGTATTCCCTCAGGGCATCAAGCGCCTCGGCGGGAAAGAGATGTCCCTCATTGGGGAGCATCCATCCATGGAGGCGTGGCTTAAGGGCAGGTTCGAGCGATTCGAGGTCCTGCGAGGCCAGTGGCGTAGGCTGGGGCTCGGTGGCCCCTGGGCGCGTGTGAGCCAGGACGCGTTCAGCGCTCGCCCGGTCGGCAGGGTGACAGACCATTAGACTCCCATTGATGCGCAGGTCGAAGGCGTGATTGCAGGCCTTGTGAATCTGCGGCCAGAGTCGCATCGATTCAATGCCCAAGTCGTAGACCGCCTCGCCGCCAGCCTCCATCTCCGCAATGGGGCTGAGCATTCCAGCGGAGGTGAAGGCGGCAGCGCGCGCCGTCATCACGGCAGGTGCCTCCGGGCCAGCCTCGAATACCTGCACTGCATGGCCAACTTGGGAACACCCATGGGCCATGAGACGGCCCATAAGGCCGCCGCCGGCGATTCCGATTCTCATGGTCTGCGCTGAAGTCCTTGATTACTGCCGGTGATAGACCTTGGCACCGGTCTTCACAAACTCAATGGACTTCTCTTGCATGCCCTTTTGCAGGGCTTCCTCGTCCGCAAGGCCCTTCAGCTTGGCGTAGTCCTTCACATCTTGGGTGATCTTCATGCTGCAGAAGTGCGGGCCGCACATGGAGCAGAAGTGCGCCACCTTCATGCTCTCTTTGGGAAGCGTCTCGTCGTGATAGGCCTTGGCCGTGTCGGGATCGAGTCCGAGGTTGAACTGGTCGTTCCAACGAAACTCAAAGCGCGCCTTCGATAGGGCGTTGTCTCGTACCTGGGCCCCAGGGTGGCCCTTGGCCAGGTCGGCCGCGTGGGCAGCGATCTTGTAAGCGATGATGCCGGCCTTCACATCTTCTTTGTTGGGCAGGCCCAAGTGCTCCTTGGGGGTGACATAGCAGAGCATGGCCGTGCCATACCAGCCAATCTGCGCTGCGCCAATGGCCGAGGTGATGTGGTCATAGCCTGGAGCAATATCGGTGGTGAGTGGCCCCAGGGTGTAGAAGGGTGCCTCGTCGCACCAGTCGAGCTGAAGGTCCATGTTCTCTTTGATCAGCTGCATGGGAACGTGACCCGGGCCTTCAATCATGGTCTGGACATCGTGCTTCCAGGCAATCTGGGTGAGTTCGCCCAGGGTCTTCAATTCACCGAGTTGGGCCTCGTCGTTGGCGTCCCATATGCTGCCGGGCCGAAGGCCATCGCCCAGGCTGAAGGCAACGTCATAGGCCTTCATGATGTCGCAGATGTCCTCGAAGTGGGTATAGAGGAAGTTCTCTTGGTGGTGTGCAAGGCACCACTTGGCCATGATGCTGCCGCCCCGGCTCACGATGCCGGTCATGCGATTGGCGGTCATGGGCACGTAGGCGAGACGCACGCCTGCATGGATCGTGAAGTAATCCACGCCTTGCTCGGCCTGCTCGATAAGGGTGTCACGAAAGAGCTCCCATGTGAGCTCCTCGGCCTTGCCATCGACCTTCTCAAGTGCCTGGTAGATGGGCACGGTGCCAATGGGCACAGGGCTATTGCGAATGATCCACTCGCGGGTCTCATGGATGTGTTTGCCGGTGGAGAGATCCATGATGGTGTCGGCGCCCCAGCGGATGCCCCATGTCATCTTGTCGACCTCTTCGGCAATGCTGCTGGTCACCGCGCTGTTGCCAATGTTGCCGTTGATCTTGACCAAGAAGTTGCGCCCAATGATCATGGGCTCGGACTCGGGGTGGTTGATGTTGTTGGGAATGATCGCGCGACCGCGAGCGACCTCATCGCGAACAAAGGCCGGGGTGATCTCGCTGGGAATAGACGCCCCAAAGGACTGGCCGGGGTGCTGTCGGCTGAGCAACTCGACCATGCGCCGGCCCTTCTCGCCCATGGCCTCAAGGCTCTTCAAATACTCCTGCCGACGAAGGTTCTCGCGAATCGCGATGAACTCCATCTCGGGCGTGATCATGCCCTTCTTGGCGTAGTGCATCTGGCTCACGTTCTGCCCCGACTTTGCTCGCCTGGGCTGGCGATGAAGGTTGAATCGAAGTTGGGCGAGTTTGGGATCCGCGAGTCGCTCTTGACCGAATCGGCTGGTTGGCCCACTGAGCAATTCGGTGTCCTTGCGCTCATCGATCCAGGCCTGCCGAATGGGAGCAAGGCCACTGCGAATATCGATTTTTACGGTGGGGTCGGTGTAGGGGCCGCTGGTGTCGTATACGAATATGGGGGGGTTCTTTTCAGCCCCCATCATCACCGGGGTGTCGTCTTGGGTGATCTCTCGCATGGGCACTCGGATGTCGGCGCGTGAGCCGGTGACATAGACCTTCTTGCTGTTGGGCAGCGGGGCAATGGCGGCCTCGTCGACCTGGGCGGTGGCTGCGAGAAATTGAGGGTTGCTGGCCATGGCGGCTCCTTGGGTTGGCTCTAGTGAAGGACCAGAGCGCGGGG
>JBJOGU010000068.1:0-2781 GCA_046048075.1 Pseudomonadota bacterium | reverse complement strand
CTCTGGGTGGAGGCCTGGCAGGCCAGGCACCCCGAGCGCATTAGGGTTCAGTGCATAGAGGAGATGACGAGTCGGGATGCATTGAAGATAGGGCTCGCGCAGGCTTTCGCACTCATTCCAGGCACCAGTCGATCGGGGGCAACGATCATCGGCGGGATGATCTTTGGCTTCTCTCGCCAGACGGCGACCGAGTTCTCATTCTTTCTGGCGGTTCCGACCCTTGTGGCGGCCGGGGTCTACAGCCTTGCCAAGCAGTGGGCGTTTCTGTCCGTCACTGACTTGCCCATATTTTTAATCGGGGCCGTCTCGGCCTTTCTCAGTGCCATGGTGGTCATCCGATGGCTCATCCGTTTCGTTAGCCAACACAGCTTCGCCGGGTTCGCTTACTACCGAATTGCATTCGGGTTGGTGGTGTTGGTCACTTGGCAGCTGGGCTGGGTGGACTGGAGCGCTTCCTGAAGCAGAGGTCTGCAATGGGGTGGCCTAGTCGCAGACCCCGGGACTCGAATTTCGTCTGCGGCCGCCAGTCGGGGCGTTCGGCAAAGCCATCAGCAGGGTAATGATTCCTCAGCCAAGGTTCGGCTGAAAGCACCTGCAGCATTTGATTCGCATACTCCGGCCAGTCGGTGGCGCAGTGCAGGTACCCCTCTGGCGCAATACGACTGGCCAATAAGGACACGAACTCGCCCTGAATGATGCGCCGCTTGTGGTGGCGTTTCTTGGGCCAGGGGTCGGGGAAGAAGATATGGGCGGCATGAAGGGACAGGGGGGCGATGGCCTGTCGAAGGATGGTCACTGCATCGTCCTCGATGATGCGAATATTGTGAAGAGAGAGCGTCTCGATGCGCTGAAGTAGTGCACCAATCCCTGCCGGGTAGACCTCGATACCTAGGAAATTCCATAAGGGATTTTTCTGCGCGATTGTGGCGGTGGCCTCTCCCATTCCGAAGCCAATCTCCAAAACCACCGGATTTTGATTGCCAAAAAGCGCCTGGAAGTCGATGGGGGCATGAGGTTTTGACAGTACCCACTTTGCTGCAAGATCAAGCCTGGCCTTGCGTTGACCGACTGTAATCTTCCCCTGACGGCGCACAAAACTACGGATGTGACGCTCATCATTGCGTGCCATGCTCATGCGAGGGAGTCCGTCTTTGCTGTCATTTGCAAGAGTGTCGCAGATCGCCGCCCTTGAAAAATTTGCATGGCCACTTGCACATGAATCGAAAAGCATTGATACACTCTCGCTTCCAACTACAACTCTTCTCACATCCAAAGAGGGAACATGAATAAAGCCGATCTCGTTGAAGCCGTGGCCAGCGCCGCTGATCTCTCCAAGTCCAAAGCCGATGACGTCATCGGCGCATTGATCTCCACGATCGTGAAGGCCGTCTCCAAGGGCGACAGCGTGCAGCTCGTGGGTTTCGGAACCTTCTCATCAGGCAAGCGTGCCGCTCGTACGGGCCGCAACCCCCGCACCGGAGAGACCATTAAAATTGCCGCCGCCAAGACCGTGAAGTTCACCGCCGGCAAGGCATTCAAAGACGCCGTCAACAAGCGCAAGTAATTATCACTGGTGTCCCCGAAACCCAGGGCGAGCATTCTCCCTGGGTTTCTCTTTTTGGTTGAGAGGAAACCAACAAGATGAACGCTTGGTTAAACCTTCGGGAGTTGCTTAACCTTCTTGCCTCCGACGCAGAGGTTAAAAAGCTCGATGACCGCACCCAACGGGTTTTGGAGTGGGTTGTCACTCACCACAATCCCCACCAACCGATGTACGTCCAACATATTGTGTCGCAGTCCGGTGTTGCGTCCCCAGCAACCATCCACAAGTCTCTTGGATTGCTCGAGCGTTGCGGTTATCTGAATTTTGAGGTCGACGTCGTGGATTCCCGCAGGCGGATCGTCTCTCCTGCGCCCAAGGCCATCGCTCTGCTCGACAAACTCGATAAGCGGGTCAATCAGTGGGTCGAGAGCCTAAAGCACTAGGGTCGGCAGCAACGAGCATTTGGGGCCTCTCCAAGCCCGACTACCCACTTCTCTGGGCCAGCGGCTTCGGTTTTTTATTCATCGCGCTTTTCTGGGTTAACTCGTTGGTGGGTGAGCAGTTGGCAGTGGTGCCAGACCGAATTGCGTCGGTATTCTTGCCCGCTTTTGTAAGGGTGGTGGCTCTCCTGGTTGCCGGGGCGGCCGGCGCTGCCGGCATCTTTCTCGGGTCTTTCCTGAGTGGCATGCTCATTACCGGGGATGCTTGGCACATATCCATGGCCCACGCCTTCCTCTCTACTGCTGGAGTCTGGTCAGCGGTCTGTTTCTGCCAATGGGCATTTCGTCAGAGCCCTTTGGAACTGAATTGGGCCTCGATCGTGGCCGTGGGGGTGCTGAGCAGCATTCTCAATGCACTGGTCCACGGCGTTTTCTGGGCAAGTTCGTTTGGTGAGGTGCGGCATATTCGCGAGTTGGGCTGGATGGTCTGGGGAGACCTCATCGGGATTTTGCTTGGCTTTTGGATATTGCGTCTCGGTCTGCGATTGCTTCGCAGGGCGCATTCAGTCTGGACTAGAGGTGAGACGACGCAATAGATCGAATAGATCGGTCTGTTGTGGCAGATCTCTTGAGCCAAAAAAAGGCCCGCTTATGCGGGCCTTTTCGTTCCTTCTGAGGGCCACCGCTGAGCGAATCGAGTGGCCCGTCTCACTGCCTCTGCTAGTCAGCGAACTGCCCTGCTGCGGCAATCAGCTTGCCCCAACGAGCAATCTCACTGGACAGAAGCTTGCGGTGCTC
>JBJOGU010000067.1:0-9268 GCA_046048075.1 Pseudomonadota bacterium | reverse complement strand
ATGGGGCTTCGTCCAAGCAGAATGTAGGCAAGCAGTGGAAAAATGCTTGCGTAGAGCCCGGTGTGGGGCGGCATTCCCGCGAGCACCGCATAGGCCAGGCTCTGGGGAATGAGCATGATGGTGAGAATCGCGCCGGCGAGGATGTCGCCAGCAAAAGAATGATCGGGCGCAAGATCCTTGCGCCATGGGAACAACAGACTCACTCGGGAATGCGATGCCCTAGTTGTGCGGCAAACGAGATAAGACTCACGCAGCGGTTGCCAGAGCGGCAGTAGGCTAGGATGGGCTTGGGCAGGGCGCCAATGAGCTCGCCCATTTTCTGCGCCTGCTCAGGGGTCTGGCCCGATGGTGTCACCGGATGGTAGGCAAAGCAGACGCCCGCGGCTTCGGCCGCCTTCATGATCTCGTCTTGGCTGGGCTGAGAGGGGCCTTCTTCCATATCAGGACGGTTGCAGACGATGCTGCGAAAGCCAGCCGCAGCTGCCTCTTGTACGTCTTCGGGTTGTATTTGAGGTGAGACCGCGAGTTGATTCGTGAGCCAACGCAGAGAGAGCGTCATGTATTTTTCCTCCGGGTCTTGGTTGGTTTGTCTTCGGCGTTCTCGCGAGATCGAGGCGAGGGTCTGACCCTGCGCACGAGGTTATCAGAATAGATTCCATGCTTGGGAATTAGCGAAGCGAGAAGGACGCTTCCCTGCTCGAGAATGAAGTAGCGAAAGGCCTCGGCTGCAAAGGAGGTTGGTCGACTTCCTCGGCTCACCAGGTGCCAAGACCGCATGATGGGGGTGTCATCGATGGGGAGTAAGGCCAGAGCACCATGCTCAAGTTCGAGCCGAACGGTGAATAGCGAGACCAGTGAAATGCCCAGTTGCGCCATGACCGCCTGCTTCACTGTCTCGTTGGTAGACATCTCCATGGTCGAAAGTGGCCGAAAGCGGTGGGTCTCAAAAAAATGCTCCATCACCGCTCGAGTGCCCGAACCGGGTTCCCGAATGAGAATTTCCTCGCTGTCGAGCTGATCGATTCGAAGGCTTCCCTTTCCCACAAGTGGGTGGTTGGGTGCGGCGATGAAGGCGTGTGGGTGGTCAGCAAATGGCTCGGCACGTACATCCAGGTCCCGCGGAGGCTTGCCCATGATTGCAATATCAATCTCACCGTTTCGGAGCAGTTCCACGAGTTGCTCCCGGTTGCGGACCTGAATATTGATCTGAATGCCGGGGTGCTCTTGCCGAAATCCTGCCAGCAGATGCGGCAGAACATACTTTGCCGTGCTCACCAGGCCAATGAGTAGAACACCCGTCTTCATCCCTTTGAGCTTGCCCATCATGTCCTCTGCCTCGCGTAGAGAGGCGAGCACTCGGCGGGCATAGACCAAGAAGTACTCACCCGCGCTGGTCAAGGAGATGCCCCGCCCCTGCTTGGCGAAGAGACTGATGCCGAGATCCTCTTCGAGGTCACGCATCTGCATGGAGATTGCTGGCGCGGTTAGGTGCATCTCTTCCGCGGCGCGGGCAAAGCTGGAGAGCCGGGCTGCGGAGACGAAGATTCGAAGTTGGCGAAGGGTGAGGTTCTTCATTCGTAAGAGAGGCTTATTCGTCTTTGAAGGAAAAGTGACTTTATCTTATTTGTAAGGCTTCCTAAAGTCTTCCTCACGTCAATCAAATCTGACAGAGGAGACACGAGATGGCAGCTGAGGGTCGCATTACCGACATGAAGGAGCGCTACAAGGGCGGCGTCCTAAAGTACAAGCAGATGGGTTACTGGCGCCCGGACTACGAGCCCAAGGCAACAGACACGGTTTGTCTCTTCCGAATCACTCCCCAGGAGGGCGTGGATGCCGAGGAGGCCGCGGCGGCAGTGGCAGGTGAGTCATCAACGGCCACCTGGACAGTGGTCTGGACCGACCTTCTGACCGCCCACGAGAGCTACCAGGCCAAGGCCTTCCGAGTCGACAAGGTGCCCAACACGGGGCCTGGTACGAACACGGAACAACAGTATTTCGCTTACGTGGCCTACGACCTTATTCTTTTTGAAGACGGCTCGATTGCGAATATGACGGCCTCTCTCATTGGCAATGTCTTCTCCTTTAAGCCTCTGAAAGCCGCTCGACTGGAAGATATTCAGATCCCGGTGGCCTATGTGAAGACCTTCCGAGGACCACCCACCGGCATTGTTGTTGAGCGAGAGCGGCTCGACAAGTATGGCCGTCCACTCTTGGGAGCGACCATGAAGCCCAAGCTGGGACTGTCAGGACGCAACTATGGCCGGGTGGTCTATGAAGGCCTGACCGGCGGTTTGGACTTCACCAAGGACGACGAGAACATCAATAGCCAGGCCTTCATGCACTGGCGAGATCGCTTTCTTTACTGCATGGATGCAGTCAACAAGTCTCAGGCCAATACCGGCGAGGTCAAGGGCCACTACCTGAACATCACCGCGGCCGACATGGAAGAGATGTACGCCCGTGCAGAGTTCGCCAAGAGTCTTGGCTCGAACATTGTGATGATCGACTTAGTAATTGGCTGGACGGCGATTCAGTCGATGAGCAAATGGTGCCGAGCCAACGACATGATCCTTCACATGCACCGCGCTGGCCACGGCACCTACACCCGTCAGCGCAACCATGGCGTGTCGTTTCGAGTGATTGCCAAGTGGCTGCGCTTGGCTGGGGTGGATCACTTGCACACAGGCACAGCGGTGGGCAAGCTCGAGGGCGATCCCATGACGGTTCAGGGCTACTACAACGTCTGCCGGGACACCTATACCAAGCAAGACCTCTCGCGCGGCCTCTTCTTTGATCAGGACTGGGCGGACCTGCGCAAGGTCATGCCTGTGGCTTCCGGTGGCATCCACGTGGGGCAGATGCACCAACTCATTACGCTCTTTGGTGACGATGTGGTGCTGCAGTTTGGCGGCGGCACGATTGGCCACCCGGATGGCATACAGGCCGGCGCCATTGCCAACCGCGTGGGCTTGGAATGCATGATCAAAGCGCGCAATGAGGGCAAAGACATCGCCACCGAGGGACCAGACATTCTTCGTGCTGCGGCAAAGACCTGCAAGCCACTGGAGACGGCGCTTGAGACTTGGAAGGGCGTGGAGTTCAACTACACATCCACCGACTCACCCGACTTTGCCGTCACCCCCACTGCCTCGTAATTTAGGAGAGAAGCCATGCGCATTACTCAAGGACAGTTTTCCTTTCTTCCCGATCTCACAGACGACGAGATACGTGCCCAGGTGGATTACGCGATCTCCAAAGGTTGGGCCCTGGGAGTGGAGTGGACCGACGATCCTCATCCACGCAACACCTACTGGAATATGTGGGGCATTCCCATGTTTGAAATCAAGGACGGTGCGGCCGTGGTCTACGAGGTCAATTCTTGCCGTAAGCAGCAGTCGAATTGTTACATCCGTGTGATTGCTTTCGACAACACCCGCGGGGTGGAGTCGATCACCATGAGCTTTCTGGTGAATCGGCCCGCTCACGAGCCCGGCTTTGGTCTTGTGCGCCAGGAGGCCGATGGCCGACAGATTCGCTACACGACGCATTCTTACGCCACCGACAAACCGGCTGGTGAGCGCTACTAATTGATGAGCGAGGCCATCGACCTCAAGGCCATTCTCGAAGAGGCCCAGATCCAGGACGTGCTTGAGGAGCTCGATCGAGAGCTCGTTGGGCTCCTCCCGGTCAAGCGGCGGATTCGGGAGATTGCGGCCTTCTTGCTGGTCTCAAAGGCCCGGCAGAAGGTGGGCCTTGAGGCGGGTACTCCCTCTTTGCACATGTGTTTTACCGGCAATCCCGGTACTGGTAAGACCACTGTGGCAATGAAGATGGCAGCGATCCTTCACCGGCTTGGCTACGTTCGCAAAGGCCATGTCGTGAGCGTAACCCGCGATGACTTGGTGGGCCAGTACATCGGCCACACGGCGCCCAAGACCAAAGAGGTGCTAAAGAAGGCGATGGGCGGGGTTCTCTTTATCGACGAGGCCTATTACCTCTACCGACCCGAGAACGAGCGTGACTATGGTCAAGAGGCCATTGAAATCATGCTGCAGGTCATGGAGAACAACCGAGATGACTTGGTAGTGATTCTTGCTGGCTACAAAGACCGCATGAACACGTTCTTCCAGTCCAATCCGGGAATGAGCTCTCGGATTGCCCATCACATCGACTTCCCCGACTACCAGCCCGACGAGCTTTTAGCAATCGCACGCTCGATGGTGGGGCAGATGCACTACCAGTTCGATGCGAAGTCGGAGAAGGCCATGGCCGAGTACATCGCACATCGGCGTGTGCAGCCATATTTTGCCAATGCGCGTTCAATCCGCAATGCCTTGGATCGGGCTCGACTGCGACAGGCCAATAGGGTCTTTGATTCAGCCATGGCGGGCACTGGAACCATCCAGGCCGATGTTTTAAAAACAATTGCCGAAGAGGACATACGCGCTTCACGTGTCTTTTCGGTCAGTAAGGAGTAAACCATGCACCTTGGGCGCACGACCCTCTCGAAGTTTCTGATTCAGCAACTGCGCGGCGGAGACGATGACCGAGATTTGGCTGCACTTCTGGTGGATATTGCCGCTGCAGTCAAGGCCATTTCCGCAATGACCAGCAAGGGCGCCCTTGCGGGTGTGCTCGGCAGCCTTGAGTCAACCAATGTTCAGGGCGAGACCCAGAAGAAGCTCGATGTGCTCTCCGACCAGGCATTTATCAATACTTTTCAGCTGGGTGGGCTGGCCGCTGGCCTTGCTTCCGAGGAGAACGATCACCCCATTGTCTTTGAGCGCCCACCCGGTGCGGCGGGCGATCGACGTTACCTCGCGGTGTTTGACCCACTGGATGGCTCGAGCAACATCGATGTCAACGTCTCCGTTGGATCGATCTTTTCAATCATTCGAGCGCCCAAAGGCCGGAAGGTTAAGCCGGACGATTTCCTGCAGGCCGGAGGCAAGCAATTGGCCGCTGGTTATGCCATCTACGGGCCCGCCACGATGCTGGTCTTGAGCGTAGGGCAGGGCACCCATGGTTTCACGCTCGATCGAGAGGTAGGAAACTTTATTCTCACCCACCGCGACATCCAGATTTCACCCCAGACCAGCGAGTTTGCAATCAACACCAGCAACGCTCGTTTCTGGGAGCCTCCCGTGCAGCGTTATGTTCAGGAGTGTCAGGCGGGCAAGACCGGCCCACGCGAGCGAGACTTCAATATGCGATGGATTGCGAGCATGGTGGCCGATGTTCACCGTATTCTGATGCGCGGTGGTGTCTTTATGTATCCGCGCGATACCAAAGACCCAAGCAAACCTGGTCGCCTTCGGTTGATGTACGAGGCCAACCCCATGGCAATGATTGTTGAGCAGGCCGGTGGCCTCGCGATTACTGGCCGTGAGCGGATCTTGGATATTGCGCCGGAGTCTATTCACCAGAGGGTGCCGGTCATTCTTGGATCCAAGGAGGAGGTCGATCGTATTGCTCGATACCACCACGCCTTTGATACCGGTGCGGATGAACAGTATCGCTCGCCGCTCTTTAAGGACCGTTCCTTGTTTCAGGAATAGAAGAGGAGTTCACTGACATGTCAGTCAAGCACCCAGTTGTTGCCATCACCGGTTCATCCGGCGCGGGTACGACCACTGTAATGAGCAGTTTCAAGCACATCTTTCGACGTGAGGGGATTCGCGCGCAGATTGTTGAGGGTGATTCCTTTCACCGATTCAATCGAATGGAGATGCGGGCAGCCCTGAAGGATGCAGAGGCCGCCGGCAATCGCAACTTCAGTCACTTCGGTCCAGAGGCGAACCTGCTGGATAAGTTAGAGGACCTCTTTAGTGCCTATGGGGCAGACGGCGCTGGCCAAGTCCGTCGCTATCTTCACGATGCAGAAGAGGCCGCGCCGTATGGCCAAGAGCCGGGCACATTCATTGAATGGGCAGATATTCCAGGCAATACCGACCTCATGTTTTACGAGGGGCTGCATGGCGGATACGCAGATGACAAAGTCAATGTGGCCAAGCATGTGGATCTTCTGGTGGGCGTGGTGCCTATTGTGAATCTCGAGTGGATACAGAAGCTCCATCGAGATCAGAAGATGCGTGGCTATAGCCAGGAGGCGGTGATCGACACAATCCTTCGTCGCATGCCTGACTACGTGAAGCACATCATGCCGCAGTTCTCGCGCACCCACGTGAACTTTCAGCGGGTGCCAACCGTTGATACCTCCAACCCTCTGATCGCAAATGACATTCCATCGGCCGATGAGTCCATGGTGGTGATTCGTTTTGCGAATCCCAAGGGGATCGACTTTCCCTATCTTCTATCGATGCTCAATGACTCGATGATGACTCGCCCCAACACAATCGTTGTGCCTGGCGGGAAGATGGGCCTTGCTATGCAACTCATCTTCACCCCCATGATTCTTCGGCTCATGGACCTCAAGCGCCGCGCTCTCCAGAACTAGGCCTCGACCATCACCCATGAATATTCGCTCCGTTGCATTGTTTGATCTCGATGGGACCCTGATCGATACGGCCAGCGAGATCTCCGATGCCGTCAATCGAACCCTGGCTGACTTTGGATTGGCCGAGGTTCAGGAGCAGCAGGTGCGCGACTGGATTGGCCACGGCACGGGCTGGCTCATGCAGCAGGCATGGAAATCAAGGGCGAGCAAGGACAATGCCGAGGAGTGGGCAACGGTGATGAGGCGTTTTGTGCACCACTATCAGGAGACGGCGGGTACTCGAAGCCATCTATTCCCTTATGTAGCCGAGGTGCTGGCAGGATTGAAAGGCGCGGGCGTTGCAATTGGAATCGTGACCAACAAGGAGGGTCGATTCACCGATCGAGTACTCAGTGCCCATGGGCTCTCCCAGACTTTTGATGTGGTGATCTCTGGGGACACCCTGCCGACCAAGAAGCCTGATCCAGCCGGCCTTCTCAAGGCGATTGCCGATGTTCAGAGTGATCTCCCTCATGCACTCTTTGTCGGGGATTCTCAGATTGATGTTCAGACCGCTCGCAATGGGGGGCTGACTGTCTGGGCGGTTCCTTATGGATACAACCATGGCGAGCCGATCTCGGCCTCGAATCCCGATCGGCTCATCAACGACATCCGGCCCGTGTTGGGCCACTTTCAATAGACAAGGAGACAACCCATGGCGCTCATCGCCCTACGTCAGCTTTTGGACCACGCCGCCGAGCACGCCTACGGCCTGCCCGCCTTCAATGTAAATAATATGGAGCAGATTCACGCGATCATGCAGGCCGCCGACGAGACCGACAGCCCGGTGATTCTGCAGGCTTCCGCCGGTGCTCGAAAGTATGCGGGCGAGCCGTTTCTTCGTCGACTGGTCGAGGCGGCCATTGAGCAGTACCCGCATATCCCGGTCTGCATGCACCAAGACCATGGCTCGTCTCCTGCGGTCTGCCAAGCCTCCATTCGCAGCGGATTCTCCAGCGTGATGATGGATGGTTCTCTCATGGAAGATATGAAGACCCCGGCCTCATACGACTACAACGTCACTGTCACAGCCCGTGTTGTCGACATGGCCCATGCGGTGGGCGTCTCTGTCGAGGGCGAGCTCGGCTGCTTGGGCTCTCTAGAGACAGGCACGGCTGGCGAGGAGGACGGAGTGGGGGCAGAGGGCGTTCTCGATCACTCGCAGCTTCTAACCGATCCAGACGAGGCGGCCGAGTTCGTGAAGGCCACAGGTGTCGATGCGCTTGCAATCGCAATTGGAACAAGTCACGGGGCCTACAAATTCAGTCGACCACCCACAGGGGACATCTTGGCCATTGAGCGAATTCGTCAGATTCATGCCCGTATACCCAATACGCACCTCGTCATGCATGGCTCATCGAGCGTCCCACAGGAGTGGCTCGAGGTCATCCGGGCCCATGGTGGTGAGATCAAGGAGACTTATGGCGTCCCGGTCGAGGAGATTGTCGAGGGAATTCGCAATGGCGTGCGAAAGGTCAATATCGACACCGACATTCGGCTTGCGATGACAGGGGCAATGAGAAAGCTCATGTCCGAGAAGCCCGATGAGTTCGATCCAAGGGCGTTTTTTAAGGTGGCCACTGCGGCCGCCCGAGGTATTTGCAAGGCCCGCTTCGAGGCCTTTGGTTCGGCGGGGCAGGCCTCCAAGTTACGGCCCATTCCGCTCGATGCGTTGGCTACTCGCTACAGCAAGGGCGAGTTGCGTCCAATGGTTCATTGATGCCCCACAGCATTGCTTGGTGGCCACCGCTGCGTCGAGGCGAGAAGTGGCCGAAATAACAGGGTTTTGGGTTCACCCCAACCGCTATCGGGCGCTGCTCTTTGATGTGGATGGAACGCTCGCCGAGACCGAAGGGGAGGGGCACCTCCCAAGTTTCAATGAGGCGTTCCGTCAACTCGGAATCGACTGGGATTGGTCTTGCGCCGACTACGGGCGGCTTCTGAGAGTTGCGGGTGGTTTGGAGCGCATGCACCACCATGCCCTGTCAATTGGGCAAGGCGGTTGGGCGAAATCCGCTGAGGGCCAGCAGCTTCTTGCGCAGGCACACCGACTAAAAAATGATCTCTATGCCAAGAGCTTGGCCGCAGGGGTCATTAAGCCTCGACCTGGGGTGGTGCAACTCATTAAGTCGGCGCTGGCAGAGGGCATGGAATGGGCGGTGGTCACGACCACAAGCACCTCGAATTGGAATGCATTGTGGGAGGGGTGTCTGTCTCCGGAGTTGGACCGCCCCCCTGCGATCGCTATTTGTGGAGAGGATGTCAGCCGAAAAAAACCGGATCCCGAGGCATACCAACTGGCTGTTGAGCGGCTGCGCCTCTCCGTTGGAGAGTGCCTAGCCGTTGAGGACTCGCCCAATGGCCTTGAGGCGGCACGCTCGGCTGGGCTCGATTGCGTGGTGGTTCGGTCCTTGTTCTTCGCTGAGGCGTTATTCAACGGGGCGTTGGCTGATTTGAAGGAGCCTCACGAGCTGCGGATCGGCGTGCCCGGCGAATTCCAACAAACAGCATGCCGGCAATGAGTGGCACTGACATCGCCGTGACCGCATCCGTCGAGACGTCCAGGCCGATCGACACCAGGCCTTTGGTCATGTAACCGATGAGGCCAACGGCGTAATAGGTCAGCACGACCAGAGAGAGGCCCTCGACCGTCTGCTGCAGCTTGAGTTGAAGCTTTGCGCGGCGGTCCATGCTGGCAAGCAGGGCCTGGGTCTGGCGCTCATTCACGAATTCAATGCGGGTGCGCAGAATTTGGGTGGTTCGCGAGAC
>JBJOGU010000066.1:0-4903 GCA_046048075.1 Pseudomonadota bacterium | reverse complement strand
ACCACCCATAGAATCAGTGGCCGGCCTCCAATCATGGCCAAGGGCTTGTTCGGCAGGCGGGTCGAGGCCCGCCGGGCTGGAATCAAAATCCAGTGGTTTGTGGCCCTCACCGCGCGACCATCACCGAGGTGGCTCCGCATGGGCGTCGTCTTCTTCCATGGCGGCAATCTCAATCTCTGGGATGGCCAGGGCTTCTTGAACGAGCAGATGCGGAATCCCGTCTTCGATGGGGTAGCCGAGCCGCTCTTGCTTGCAGACCAGCATCATCTTGCCTGCTGCCATTTGAAGGGGGCCTTGGCATTGTGGGCAGGCGAGGATCTCAAGCAGGCGTGGGTCCATGCGCACTCCGAATACGGTTGAGTAATTGGGCGATCCATGCGGCGGGCAACTCGACTGACTGAGAGACCGCCCACCAGTTCTGCGCGGCATTCAGAGATGCCCGGCCATGATCCACCTCCAGGCGGTGGGGCGCGTCTGATGGACTCGATGGACTTGCATGGTCCGATAATTCTTCAAAGAAAAATTTTACGGCATCTTTTTCGGTCATTAACACGGGCCACTCGCCACCGTTCGCCGAGACCTTGCTTTGTAGCCATTTTGCCCGTGGATGCGGTTCATGGTCGCTCAGAGGAAGCATGCCGCGAAGCTCCACACCCATGTCTTCAAGATCCTGAAAAAACCGCTCTGGCCGCGCGATCCCTGCCAGTGCAAGCGCCGGCCGCTTCACGAAAGTCTGGGCGGGCTGGGTGAGGCGTTGAACCTCACCTCCGCTGAGCATTGGCCGGCTCAACTCTGCGAGTGGGACGGACATCGGGCCCAACTCCGGCAGGGACGGCAAGGCCTCGAGGAGTTGATCGAGTGCGGCCCGACGTTCATCCGATAGAGGGTGCTGGGGACGATGAAACTGGTTGAGCAATACAAAGTCGATTCGTATCTCCTTAGGGGGCGGCCAGGACTGTCGCAGTGGGCCCCAAGGCATGCAGTGGCCATTGCCATGAAGTCGATCGTCCAGAACGAGAATACGGATGTCAGGGCGCAGTGTGACCTGAGAGAGCCCATCATCGAGAAGAATAAGATTGGTCCCTGGGTGGGCTTCTAACAGCGCCTGGGCCGCGAGCAGTCGGTTCTTGTGGACGGCCACGGGGCAACCGGTGCGCCACGCCAAAAGCCAGGGCTCATCACCCGACTGGGCAGGGAGCGTCTCAGAGAGGGACGCCCCGTTCAATACGAGAGGTGGCGAGTCTGCGCTGACATCTCTCCGATAGCCTGCACTCACAATGCCTACGTGGTGGCCGGAGTCCCGCAGGGCCGTAGCCACTGCGATGCATGCGGGGGTTTTGCCGGCGCCGCCCACTATCCAGTTTCCGATGGCAATCACCGGGATGCCCGGAAGTCTCGGGGCAGTCACCTGCCGTTCTAGACGACTGCGAGAGACTAGGGCAACAATCGTCGCGATGGGACGGAAGACGAGAGAGAGAATGGACAGGATTATCTTGTCTGTGACTGCTAACTTCTCCCCTAAACCCGGGGGGAAGAACCAGTGTTTCCAGATGACTTCCTCCAGCCTGGAGCGGCCCGTAGCGCTTGTGGATAATTCTGTGGACATAAATGGCTTGGGGGCGCTTCTACGAGTCGGCGACGCCTTATTTTATGCTAGACACAAATTCACGGCAGGGATTGCGCCTCGCCCAAGCCTCGGAGCCAAAATTAAAAAAAACTATATTTATCAATTGTTTAAAATGTTTCTTTTCGCATACAGGGCCATTGCACCCGCGAAACCGCCTTCTTGTGGCAGTTTCGTGACGCTCCCCCCAGCAGGCACCTGCACTTGTGGAGAAGTCCTGGCTCGCAAGCCCCGGAAATACGGAATCTGACCGTGTCGGACCAAGAGTTTCTCAGTGTTTCCGGGCTGAACCGGCTGGTGAGTCAAAACCTGGCCATGCAGTTCCCGGCCGTCTGGGTGCGGGGCGAGATCGGCCAACTCACGCTCGCCGCCAGCGGTCATGCCTATCTAACGCTTAAAGATGTCCAAGCCAGTGTCCGGGCGGTGATGTTTCGACGAGAGCTCGCTGCGCTCGCCTTCATGCCCAAGGAGGGCGATCAGGTCGAGGTCCAGGCGAGTGTGGGGCTCTATGAGCCTCGGGGCGAGTTTCAGCTTCGCCTCTTGGCCATGCGGCAGGCCGGCCAAGGAGGCCTCTACGAGCGCTTTCTCCAGCTCAAGGCCCGATTGGAGGCCGAGGGACTCTTCGATCCTGCCAAGCGCATGGAGCGGCCGCAGGCCATTGCCCGGGTCGGCCTTGTGACCTCCCTTGCGGGCGCTGCGCTTCGGGACTTCTTGGTGACCCTTCGTCGGCAGGCCCCAAGACTTCAGGTCAGTGTCTATGCTTCCCTGGTTCAGGGACAGGAAGCCCCGAGTGCGCTCCTGAAGGCCCTGGCGGCGGCGCGCGAGGATGCCCAGCGGGGCCGTATTCAGGCGCTCGCATTGGTCCGCGGGGGCGGGTCGCTCGAGGACCTCTGGGCCTTCAATGACGAGGCGGTGGTGCGGGCTGTTGCCGCGCTGCCTGTCTATGCGGTGAGTGGCGTTGGGCATGAAACGGACACCACCCTGGTTGATTTTGTTGCCGACCACCGAGCAGCCACTCCTACCGCGGCAGCGGAGTGGCTGGCCCAGGGGGAGCTCGAACTCTTACAGAGCGTAGACATTCAAGTTCGAAACTGGCGGCAGCGAATGCAGGGCCGCCTACAGACCTTGCAGCAGACGGTCGATGTCGCCGCCAGAGGTCTGCGCAATCCGCGAGAGGTGGTGCGACTTCGCGAGCAACAACTCCTTCAGCTCGGCCGGGCTTGGAGGGCTCAGTCGAGCCGCCTTCGAGACCGTTTTGGCGCAAGGCTTGACGCGACGGTTGGGCGTTTTTCTGGGCTTCATCCCTTGTCGGTGCTCTCACGCGGTTATGCAATGGTCGTGGACGAGTCCGGCCGACCCATCGTGAGTGCAGTGCAGAGCCCACCGGGCGCCGCGGTCGGGCTCGTCTGGTCGGACGGGCGACGAACCGGGCGACTCGACTGAGGGGAAGGACCAAGGCCCCAGTGGAAGCGGCTTTGAGGGGCGGTGAAGTGGAATGGGGTTTTGCCCCTGGGACTTCGTTTAGCATCCTGCCTTGGCCTGTTTAACCCCGCAATGGAGAACAACAATGGAACATGCTCTTCCCGCGCTGCCTTATGCAATGGATGCGTTGGCGCCTCATATTTCGAAAGAGACCCTCGAGTTTCACTACGGCAAGCACCATCAGACCTACGTGACCAACCTCAACAACCTCATCAAGGGGACCGAGTTTGAATCGTCGAGCCTCGAGGACATCGTGAAGCGCTCATCGGGTGGGATCTTCAACAACGCCGCTCAGGTCTGGAACCACACCTTCTACTGGAATGGGCTTTCGCCAAAGGGCGGCGGCCAGCCCAGCGGTGCATTGGCCAACGCGATTGATGCCAAGTGGGGAGGGTTTGATGCGTTCAAAGAGGCTTTCACCAAGAGCGCCATTGGCAACTTCGGTTCGGGCTGGACCTGGCTGGTCAAGAAGGCCGACGGCTCGCTCGATATCGTCAACACCAGCAACGCGGCGACGCCGTTGACCACCACGGATAAGGCCTTACTCACCTGCGATGTCTGGGAGCATGCCTACTATGTGGACTACCGCAATAAGCGGCCCGACTACATGAATGCCTTCTGGGCCCTGGTGAACTGGGAGTTTGCTTCAGCGAACTTCGCTTAATAGCGCCACGCGACGCCTCAGGGCTGCCGCAGCTGCGTCAGCCCTTTGATTGTTTTGCCGGGTCCAATCCCGCGTCGCTCAAACCAGCCTTGCTCCATCTCTAATGCGTAGAGGGCGGGGCGCATTGCGCAATGAGGGGTCTCCGTTCTCGGCCGCATGTCGGCCAGGTTGATGATCTCACCGCCCGCATCAATGAAAGCCACCGTTAATGGTAGCGGCGTGTTTTTCATCCACATGCAGATGCGTTCCGGCCGCTCAAAGACGAAGACCATGCCACTGTCGGGCGCCAGGGACTCGCGGTACATAAGCCCCCGAGCCCTCTGATCGGGCTCGGCTGCAACCTCCGCGCTGATTTTGAAGGCCCCGACTTGAAGGGAAATGGGCCCGGTCGACTTGGCCGCAGTGCCAATGTCGCCCGTGGCCCTCGATTGACCAGGGCCGAGAGCCAAGGCCAGCGAGGCGGCCAGAAAGACGTTCAACATTCCCCTGGCCAAGCGGCCAGACCAGTCCACCGGTGTTTTGGGGTCGCCAATGCGAGAGGCCATTGAAGGCGGGGGTGGTTTGATCAATATCAAGATAATTCGATCATGAGATGGGGCAGTTCCAGAGAAGGCAATTCTTGGGGGGCGCTTGACCGTAGAATATCTCCACAGAAAAAATTCTCCGGAGATTGCCATGTCGAGCAAAGTTGTCGTCCCCAGCGTCGGAAAGAAAATCACGGTCAATGCCGACCATTCCTTGAATGTTCCCGATCAACCGATCATTCCCTACATCGAGGGCGATGGCACCGGGGTCGATATTTCCCCGGTGATGATCAAGGTCGTGGACGCTGCGGTGGCCAAGGCCTACGGTGGCAAGCGAAAGATCGCTTGGATGGAGATTTACTGCGGTGAGAAATCCACCCGCATCTATGGCCCCGATGTCTGGCTGCCCGATGAGACACTCTCGCTGCTCAAGGACTATGTGGTCTCTATCAAGGGCCCACTGACCACGCCAGTGGGCGGTGGCATTCGTTCCCTGAATGTGGCCCTTCGCCAGCAACTCGACCTCTACGTCTGCCTGCGGCCTGTGCGCTACTTCAAGGGCGTTCCCAGCCCCCTCAAAGAGCCCGAGAAGACCGACATGGTGATCTT